>CAYUMZ010000337.1:0-2286 GCA_964446105.1 uncultured Gammaproteobacteria bacterium
AGTATCCAGTTTGATGGCGATATCGCCATAGTTTGTGTGCAGGAGAATCATGTCGTATCCTTTTAAATCTGAAAACGCGATGGTAGCGCTGTCAGCTCTATTGGTCAATATCCAGAAGTCTTCTCATCATAGAGTAAAGTTGCATTCTACTTGATTGATGTTGGAAGTACCAACATAAAAATTATTGATGTGCTGTATCAGTGAGTCGCGAAATCTATTTCTAACATTAACGTCTTGGTTAAATTGATCTTCGGGAATTTCTTCAATGTTTAATACCTTCAATAGATTTTTATCTTGTAATACATTTCTTAATAATGCGCATTGGAAATTTTCTGATTCCAAGGAAATTTTATATTTGTTTCCAAAATAGCCGGACTCCATCCGATCGAGCTCATCAGTAAAATATTGTAATCCGGATAATTGATTATTGGTTAATGAGCACAGAATGTTTTCTAATAGACTTATTCCCTGCGAATGACCTGGTAATTTTGAGTTAAGTAGAGAGGATTGTACTGCATAACAAAGACAGAGAAGCGGATCATCAAAGTCAAATACGTTTTTGTATTGGGCTTTGAGTTTTGCACGATGAGTCTCTAAATAGGCTGATCCGGTTACGTATTTGTCTTTAATGTCTGTAACTCCTTTGAATATCCATAATAGTTTAGCGATAGATTTGTATTTATTTTTTTTCGCTACGTCACTGCTTGTGCTGAATTCATCTAAAACGGCTTGCAATAGGAGTTTAGGCTGATCTGATCTGTCTGTGGTGATAGACTGATTTGGATTCTCACCGCCCAAAAGTCTTTTCTGCACCTGAGGTACTCTTTGCTGGGCAATGTCACCCAGTAGTGTAATTGATTCTGTATTTGGTGTTTTCATAGTATTCTCTACCTGACATTGTGCAATAGCTAATCTCCTGTAGAATACCATACTTGAAGCCATTGAGAATAGCCTTTGTTAACTAAACTAGGAATATATAGGTGACATTGGACCATCAATTTTTAGCGAAGCTTACCTCGAAAGACTGTGTCATTACAGCCAATAGGCGTCTGTCCAGCCATTTGCTTCATCAGTTTGAGCAGATGCGGATTGAAGGGAATCGGGCCTGGGAAACACCATCGATCTTACCTTTATCAAGTTGGTTGCTGACTCTATGGATTCGTTTAGGACGCTCAGAACACTTATTGGATACTTTTTCAAGTCGATGGGTTTGGCAAAGCATACTTAAAGACTTTACCCAGGATTTTCCACTCTTGGATTATCAGCGGGCAGCTGAGTTGGCTCAAGAAGCTTGGCAGTATTGCCAGCAATGGAAAATTCCCTTTTCAGCTTTAGAAAATTCAGAATTTGAGGAAGTAAAGGTGTTTCTGGGATGGGCGAGAGAATATCAAAAACGCCTCGAGGAAAACGCTTGGATTGATGAGAGTGTCTTACCCCTAGTGCTACTAACGACTCTACCCTCTTTGCAGAAGTATTGCCCAGAGCGACTCTATCTCGTCGGATTTGATACCTTCTCTCCTGCAATTCAAACCTTGTTGGATACGTTGTCTGCGGTGACTCAAATTATTGTACCTGAAACAACCAAATCAGAGGTAATATCAAAAAAAATCAGTATTATTGATCGTAAGACTGAATTTAGTTTATTAGCACAATGGGCAAAAAAATGTTGGCTCGATAATCCTCAACAACAAATCGGATGTATTGTTCCTGAGCTGCTTTCTGATCGCATAACAATAGAACGGCTTTTCTACGAAGAATTTAAAAAAGATTTCAGTACGGTTGTCAATATCGCAGGTGGTGATTCTTTACTGACTTTTTCGTCGATTCAATCATTGTTATTAATCTTGGAAGTCATGAGTGGTCAATCAATACTGCACTCAAAATTAACATCGCTACTATTATCACCGTATTTGAAGGGAGGTATCGATGAAAGTGATCAACGAGCGATTTTAGATCGTGAATTACGTAGGTTACATCAAGAAAGTTTTACGGTATCAGAGTTAAGAGAAATATTAACTAAAAGTTCTTTATGTCCAGAATTACTACAATTATTAAATTACTCAAATGAAATGGATTTTGTAAAGCATCATTATCCTAGTGAATGGGCTGCTATCATAAAAAATTGTCTTCAACATTTTGGATGGCCTGGCGATCGTGATATTACCACGGTTGAATACCAATGTGTCAGTAGTTTCTCGCAACAACTCCAATATTATGCTGGATTAGATTGTGTTATTAATACTCATACATTTTCTCAATCTCTTAGCATTATTAGAGATCTTTTAT
>CAYUMZ010000338.1:0-2270 GCA_964446105.1 uncultured Gammaproteobacteria bacterium
TACCGGTGGTCTACCTCGTGTGGCAGATTTATTTGAAGCACGAAGACCAAAAGATGCGGCGATTATGGCTGAAGAATCTGGTGTGGTTGTTTTTGGTAAAGAAACCAAAGAAAAACGCCGCTTGATTATTCAAGGTAACACTGAAAATCCATTTGAAGAATTAATTCCTAAATGGCGTCATTTCACAGTATTTGAAGGTGAAAGTGTTGCTAAAGGTGAAGTGATCGCTGAAGGTCCTTTAGATCCACACGATATTTTACGTTTATTGGGTGTCAGTGCTTTAGCGAATTACATCATCAATGAAGTGCAAGACGTTTACCGATTGCAAGGTGTGAAAATTAACGACAA
Source organism: uncultured Gammaproteobacteria bacterium (assembly GCA_964446105.1). GTDB lineage: Bacteria > Pseudomonadota > Gammaproteobacteria > JAIEPX01 > JAIEPX01 > JAIEPX01. The sequence goes on from CAYUMZ010000338.1 coordinate 349, forward strand.
ACATATTGAAGTGATTGTTCGCCAAATGCTTCGCAAGGTAAAAGTGTCTGATCCTGGTGATACTAAATTCTTAAAAGATGAACAATTGGAAAAATATATTGTTCAGCAAGCCAATGATGTTGTGAATGAAAAAGGTGAAAGACCCGCATTATACGAACCCGTATTGTTGGGAATTACCAAAGCGTCTCTGGCAACAGAATCTTTCTTGTCAGCGGCTTCGTTCCAAGAAACGACTCGCGTACTTACAGAAGCCTCTGTGAGTGGTAAACGCGATGAGTTGCTCGGCTTGAAAGAAAATATTGTTGTAGGGCGAATCATTCCGGCGGGTACCGGTTTTGCGTATCATCAACGCAGACGTGCAGGCATTGAAGAAGAGGAAATTGTTGTTACTCCGAAGACCACTTCTGCAAGTGAAGCTGAAGAGCAATTAAGTAAAGCTCTGCAATCTTCTGCTCGCGAATCTGCTGCCGAATCTGCAGGAGATACTGCTGCAGAATAATGCTTTATTTTTTCAGTACAAAAAGGGCAGTTTACTGCCCTTTTTTTATTATGTTCAAAATAGTCTTGTAACGGTCAATAATTTATACAGCAATAAATTTAGTTCTCTGTAAAGGTAAACTTATGACGACAGTTACCATCTCATCTAAGTATCAAATATACATCCCGAAGAAAATTCGGTAAAGCTTGAATATCGTTGCTGAACAAAAATTTGTTCTTACCCCCAAGGGAGATACAATTCATATAGTCCCTCAACATTCGATAAATGATATCAAAGGTATTTTAAAATGTGCAAATCATAATCATTATCGCGATAGAAAAGATGGGCTTTAAAGCATCTAAGGATATGTCTTTAAAGGCAAATATTCAATTCATGACTGTTTAGAGATAAATTTACTGTTTGTTAGGTATTTGACGAATGAAATATAAAATGTGACAAAATATGCATTTCATGTTGTATCCCTTCATGGTTAAAATGGATATCCTTACCATTGATCTAGACTACTGCTATACTTCTAAATACATTATTTTTTTAGCTTGTTTATCGAATTAGAACGAGGTTTAACCATGTTAAATATGCAAGAATTGGCTGTTGGCATTGCCAGTAATAAGCCTCGCGAGTTTTTAGGAAGTGGGATTATTTACTCTACTTCTACTATTCTGACTTGCGCTCATGTTATCGAAGGAGTTGAAGCAAAAGACTTGCAAATTTTTATTTATCCCAGAACTGAAGGTCAACAGGGTAATATTATTGAAGTATCCAAAGTTACGAAGCATGCTAAATATGATTTTGCAATCATTTCAGTATCTGAAAGCTTGCCTACTTTTGAAATGAAATATCATTGTGAAGAATTAATAATGGGAACAGATTATATGTTAGCCGGCTACACATTCTCGAGAACAGGCGCCTCGCTTGAAATCGAACCCCGATGTTTGAGAGGAAATATTGTTCGTAGGGCTTTACGTAACACATCGTTAAATCCAAAGATAAAGTCTTTAGTAGAAATATCTACTTCAATTCCAAGTGGAATGAGTGGATCACCTTTACTAATGGTGCCCACTATGGAGCTCCTTGGAATGGCAGTAGGGAATAATCAACATTCTACTGAATTAAGTTTACATGAAGTAGAAATTGAAGGTGATCATAAAAGTGAAAAATATATCATTGAACAGTTTGGGCTGATTCACCCAGCTCATGATATTCTAGATTTTATTAAAGATTTAGACAAAAATGGGGCTATATCTTGAGAAATGGATGATACCGGGTCTTTACTCCGATAGGATCCCTAATGTTGATAGTATTTGCTTAGAAAAGCATTATCCTTATTGGTTTATCTTTTTTTCACGTTTATTTGACTTATACGTAATACGGAATTTTTCGAAGATTTCACGACTCAACAAGCGATGTGAAATACGATTTTTTC
>CAYUMZ010000339.1:0-2270 GCA_964446105.1 uncultured Gammaproteobacteria bacterium
AACGATGTATTGACCTTTTAATTTGTGCAAATTGATGGTTGAGCCATCGGTTGCTGGAAAATCTTGATTAGGGACTTTCTTGGGTGCTAATTCTGCCATGATTATTCCTTATCCTTAGTGTTAAATGAGTATTACCGTCTATCAGGTTCCAAATTTCCGTCAATGTTGATTTCATCACACAAGAGTAAAAATTGATCGCGTAAATCTGCAATGCTTAAATTAGCGGGCACATTGATGGCCAGTGTAATGGTTGTTATAGGAGTGTTGTTATAACTCACTGTATCGGAGCGAACAGCATCCACCGATATTTGTTGTGTGATAAAAAATTGTAATGCAGTTCCGAGTGTACCTGGTGCATCAACCCCAATTAATTGTGCAGTATACGGCAAATAACCTTCTTCAGATGGGGTTGTTGCAGGTCGATTGCTGATTAGCATAAAGCCATGTTCAGTTTGTAGACTAGGGAGAGCAGTTTCAAGTTTTGCAATATCACTCCAATTTCCGCCGATCATCATGATAAAGCATTGCTGACCACTCATGGTGGACATGTAACAATTTAAAATATTGCATTGATGTTGGCTGCATAAGTTTGCCATTGTGAAAAGAGGATTTTTAGCCTTATCGGCCAACGCTAATAATGTGAGTACGATCATAGTTCACCTAGACTTTATATTGGAGTAAACCGTGAGGTTATCATATTATTTTGGTTCACTCAAAGTCGCTTGTTCGTCGATAATATTACCTGTAGTATGGTTTATTCGAACCGATTTACTGGGAGAAAGGACATGTTTCACGGGAGTATTGTTGCCTTAGTCACGCCTATGCGGGTTGACGGCATTGTGGATTTAGATGTCTTGAGCCAACTCATTGAGTGGCACATCGCATCGGGTACTGATGGGATTGTAGTACTCGGTACCACGGGTGAATCTCCAACAATCACTCATGAAGAGCGCACAAAAGTGATTCGTCGTGCCGTTGAAACTGCTGCGGGTAGAATGCCCGTGATTGCAGGTACAGGTTCAAATTCCACACAAGTAACGATTCAATATACTCAAGAAGCGATGGATTTAGGTGTTGATGCGTGTTTATTAGTCACACCCTATTACAATAAACCGACGCAAGAAGGCCTATATTTACATTTTAAAGCTATCGCTGAAGCGGTAGGTGTGCCTCAAATATTGTACAATGTGCCATCGCGGACCAGTTGTGATTTATTACCAGAAACTGTCGCACGATTTAGCAAAATCGCCAATATAGTCGCTATAAAAGAAGCGAGTCCTGATCCTCAACGTCCTGCTCAGCTCATGAAAGCGTTGAGCGACAGCGCAAAAATTTCTTCAAAACCCATCATTGATATCTTGAGTGGTGATGATATTAATGCATTATCCTATATTAAACAGGGCGCTAAAGGAGTTATTTCCGTGACGGCGAATGTTGCACCGCAATTAGTGCATCAAATGTGTGAAGCGGCTCTAGCTGGAAATTTTGCTGAAGCTGAAAAACTTGATCAACAATTAAATCCACTGAATACGAATTTATTTGTTGAAACGAATCCAATTCCGACAAAATGGGCCTTATCGGAAATGGGTAAAATTCCTGCGGGAATTCGTTTACCCCTGACTCAATTGTCAGAACCTAAGCATAAAATCGTTCGAGAAGCACTGTCTCAAGCGGGTGTCATGCCCACTTAGTTTTGTGCTATACTATTTTGCATTGCGTATTTAACTGGAGAGAGTTAATGAATAAAAACCGTTTTCTAATTGTGCCGTGTTTAACAGCGTCGATCATTTTGGCGGGTTGTAGCACGGTGCATGAAAGTTATAAAAATTATGATCCTACTCGTCGATATCTTCGCACAGATGCCTATTTTTCTGATCCTATTTCAGTTCCGCCGACATTGAGTAAGAATAAAATTGAAGAGTATTATCCAATACCACAAATTTCTGGAGAAGTGGCAGAAGGTGATAAACCTTCATTGATTCCACCCAGTAATACGATGCGCTAGTTTTTTAAAATAGTGATTCTTAACGCATGAATATCGGTTTCCATGAGAGAGCCGAGTGCTTGATAAATTAAGCGATGAGATTCCACTAGGCTTTTATCCTTAAATTGTGGAGATTGAATCACAATCGCGTAGTGTCCCATACCTGTACTGGCTCCTGCATGACCAGCATGGTGTTCACTTTCATCTATCACGTCGAGTTTTTCAGGTGATAAAGCTTGGGTTAGCCGTTCACGAATGATGGAGAGTCGATCAGTGCTCATTAGTA
>CAYUMZ010000340.1:0-2262 GCA_964446105.1 uncultured Gammaproteobacteria bacterium
AAACCAATCTAACTCTGTTAATGAAAAACGAATATTGAGAAATCTTTGTATTCCAATACAAATCAAGATAATTAACAGTTTCATAATGTCATTCCCTTGTTAGTAACCCCCGGTAATGAGTCCAATCAAAAGATGGCCCCGGATCCGTTTTACGTGCCGGAGCGATATCTGAATGCCCCACTATCCTCTGAGGTGTGATCCCTGGAAAATTCTGCATCAAACAGTGAGTAACCTCCACTAACTGCTGATACTGTTTTACAGTATAGGCTAAATTATCAGTTCCTTCCAGTTCTATACCAATTGAGAAGTCATTACAGCGAGTTCGACCCTCAAAATGTGATTCTCCAGCATGCCATGCACGTCGATGAAAAGGTACAAACTGAATGATTTTACCCGTACGACGAATAAACAAATGCGAAGAGACTTTGAGGTTCTTGATATTGTCAAAATATGGATGAGTCGCATGGTCTAATTGATTACAAAAAAACTCGATCACTGCGTTTGAGCTAAAATCTGCCGGTGGCAAACTGATATTATGTATCACCAATAAACTAATGTCTGTATTCGCAGGTCGATCATCGCAATTAGGGGATGAATGATATTCACAGTGTTGTAATAAACCCTTCTCTATGACATGCGTCGCCATTCACTAATCTCGTCTCATTCGGTCTGAAGTGCCCATTGGAGTTGGATAACGCATGACAACAAAATATGAAGACGCAACAAAAGTAAACATAGTAGCGGCTTGAATTAGATTTGATGCAGATTGACCAATGATTTCAGAACTCAGTGCCAAATATCCCACTAATAAAGAAAATTCACTGCACTGCCCCAATCTCACGCCGACTTCCCAGGCAACCTGTTTTGTTTCGCTCACCGAAGCTAATAGTAATCTATAGGTAACGGGCTTTATCAGTAACAACAAAACGGCTAATAGAGTTGCGGGGATATAAATCATTTTCACATAATCAAGATTGAAACTTGCACCGACCGAAAAAAAGAACATCACCAAGAAAAAATCGCGTAAAGGCTTTAAACTTTCAGCAATATATTGAGAAATAGGGCTCGATGCGATCGAGACACCGGCAATAAACGCACCGATTTCGTAGGATAATCCGATCATATTAGCGAGTTCAGCCATACCCAAACACCACGCTAATGACACTAAAAACATATATTCACGAATACGATCAAACTTGGCGAATAATCGAATAAGAATGAATCGCTCAACAAGAAATCCAGTGATAACAAACGCGGGTAACGCTAATGCGGTCAGTGTTAAATCTTGCCAATTTAACGCCCCCACACTTGCCCCATGCATCAACAATAATACAATGATCGCAATTAAATCCTGCATTAAAAGTACGCTAATCATTACCTCACCAGTATGCTGATGATGCAACACGGTTGTTGGAAGTAATTTCAGACCTATAATCGTACTCGAGAACATCATTGATAAACCGATCACAATACCTTCAATTGAGCTATAACCAAATAATCGAACAACCGCATAGGCTGTAGCTAAAAAAACAATTGAGCTTACAAGTGATACCCATAATGTTTTTTTCAACATATGGTAAAGATTTTGAGGTTGTAAATGGAGGCCTAATAAAAACATTAAAAAGACTATACCGACCTCGCCAACTTTTTGTACCGCTTCATGGTCTCCGACTGGGCTTAAACCCCAGGCTCCAAGCCCCCAAGGGCCTAATAAAATCCCCAATAACATATAAGCGACAAGCAGCGATTGCCGTGTAAACAGTGCTACAGTTGAGAGCACCGCCGCTCCGGCAAAAATAAAAAACAATGTTAATACAATTTCGTTTGTAGCCATTTCTCAATTCTACTAGGTTAACTCTGCATCAGTATAAAGTATAATGAGGTTAGATATCTACAATTTCAGTCACATTGAGCTATAATTCTGGATACTGGATAATTATTTTTTTGATTTAAGGTCAATGAATGACTGAAGAGTATGACATCATCGTTATCGGTGGCGGCATTAATGGTACGGCAATTACTGCAGATGCAGCAGGACGCGGTTTGAAAGTCTTATTATGCGAGGCACAAGATCTCGCATGTGGAACTTCATCTGCCAGCAGCAAGTTAATTCATGGTGGATTACGCTATCTTGAGCAATACCAATTTCATCTAGTACACGAAGCACTCAATGAAAGAGAAATACTCCTTAAAAAAGCACCTCATAATATAAAACCTCTGTGTTTCATTATGCCCAACAACTCATCCATTCGCTCAACCTGG
>CAYUMZ010000341.1:0-2247 GCA_964446105.1 uncultured Gammaproteobacteria bacterium
AATTCCTTCACCTAACACACCCAATCCAGGCAATGCCGACCAAGTACTCAATATAATACAATCTGAGCTGCGACAAATTCGTCAAATGGTCACGTCGAGAGCCAACTTTTCCAGTGCAAGTCATGGATCTCCTCTGAAATTTAGAATTCTAGAGCGTTTAATGCTCCTCGGTTTTCAACCATTAACGTGCGAAAAATTACTTTCGGGATTGACGCTCGCTTCTGAAGAAGCTACTGCCTGGCAACAAATTATTTTTAGTCTTGAAACTCAAGTACCTATATCAATGGACAATATTGTAGATCATCAAGGCATTATTGCATTAGTGGGGCCAACCGGATCAGGAAAAACCACCGGTATTGCCAAATTAGCTACGCAATGTTTATTGCGTCATAGCGCACACGATATTGGTCTAATCACTACCGATTTTTACAGTGTTGGCGGCAGAGATCAGCTGTGTACCTTTGGTCGTATTTTAGATATCCCCGTTCATCGCGTGAATAATAAAGCCGATTTAGAAGAAACTCTCACTTATCTCAATAACAAACGTATGATTTTGATCGACACCCCGGGGATTAGTCACCGCGATCCAGAATTATCTCAAAAACTAGGGGTTATTTTACAATCACCTAAACCGATTAAAACCATCTTGACCCTACCTGCAACGACGCACGAAAATTTAATCAACGAAATTGTCGATGCTTTTAATCTCACGCATCTTTCTGGAATGAGCATTACTAAAACTGATGAAGCACCTTTTATAGGACATGTTCTTTCTGCCTGCATCGATTATCAATTACCGATTGTCTCTTTTACAAATGGCCAACATATTCCCGCCAATTTTTCTATTGCCACTCTTGATAAGATTTTACATCTTGCGTTACGCGAACCTTTAACGATTCAACATACTCATGCAAAGAAAACTGAGACAGTCGCATGTTAAATCCCATTAAAATTATTTCCATTTCAGGTGGAAAAGGTGGTGTAGGGAAAACAAATACTGCGATTAATCTTTCGATCGCTCTCGCGGAACTCAATAATAGAGTGCTGCTGTTTGATGCTGATTTAGGACTTTCAAACGTCGATGTACTCCTTGGAATTCAAGCTTCAAAAAATATTTCGGATATTTTACAAGGGCGGTGCTCAATGCAAGACATCGTCGTCGAAGGCCCCGGTGATATTCTGATTATTCCTGCAGCATCAGGTCTAGAGGAAATGGCCAATTTGGATCATATTGAAATTTCTCGTTTAGTTCGAAGCTTTAATCAACTCACTCAAGCTATTGATATTATGATTGTTGATACTGCGGCGGGAATTTCAAATCAGGTACTGAGTTTTGTACATGCGTGTCAAGATAATATTTTAGTCGTTTGTAATGAACCGACTTCATTAACCGATGCCTACGCATTAATTAAAGTGCTCGCAAATCAACAAAGTAATATGAGCTTCAAAATCCTCGCCAATATGACGCGCGATGAAGATGAAGGTTTGGAAATATTTTCAAAATTAAAAATAGCGACAGATAAATATTTGGATATTAGCCTTCAATATCTAGGCGCTATTCCTTTTGATGCTCATCTTCGACAAGCCGTTCAAATGCAAAAGCCCGTGATTACGGCATTTCCAGATTGCCCAGCATCCAAAGCGTTTCATAGCCTGAGTCATATTGTGAATGATTGGCCTATTATTAATCGCCCAGAAGGACATATAACATTTTTCTTCGAGCGCTTTCTTCATAAACAGCAATTTGCAGGAATTGTTTAAAGAGAGGAATTTACCATGGATTATCAACAATTTTTTGAATTACTGCTGCAAGCAACACCCGCAATAACGCTTATTTTTCTTTTTACAGTACTGTCTGTTTTTACACTTCGTTGGTTTAAAAAACCACGTCATGCGCCGATTCAGCAACAGCCTGCTAATCAATTTAATAATCTTTATGATAGAATTCACAATTACCAATATGCTCAATCTCCTCAATCACCGAGAGCACATTATCAGCCCAATAATAATACTTCTACTGATAGCAACTATCACCATGCGATTAAATTATTACAGCGCGGCATTGATACACAAACTTTAATCGAGTATTGCAATCTGACACAGGGTGAGGCTGAGTTACTGCAAGCCGTTTACGGAAAAAAATAAAAAAATATTAACATTCGCCACAGGAGGCTCCACCCATGCAGGTCTCACTTTAACCTCTTTCGCTCAATGGGCCATCCATGGCCCATCCCGCTATCATCCTGA
>CAYUMZ010000342.1:0-2231 GCA_964446105.1 uncultured Gammaproteobacteria bacterium
AATTCGGATTACGATTTCGAGCATCCTATTTTCCTTTTACAGAACCTTCTGCTGAAGTTGATATTCAATGTGTTAAATGTAAAGGAGAAGGTTGTCGAGTTTGCAAAGGAACAGGTTGGCTGGAAATTTTAGGTTGTGGAATGGTACATCCGAATGTACTTGCAGCCTGTAAAATTGATAGCGAAAGGTTTCAAGGTTGTGCTTTTGGTATGGGTGTTGAACGCCTAGCGATGCTTTATTATGGAATCGATGATATTCGATTATTGTTTGAAAACGATTTGCGTTTTCTGCGTCAGTTTTAATTTCTAGCTTAACGACAGGATGGTGCGAAATGAAATTCAGTGAGCAGTGGTTGCGTCAATGGGTAGATCCACCGATTGAAACTAAAACATTGTGTGATCAACTTACATTAGCAGGACTTGAAGTCGATAGCATCGAACCGGTTGCGGGTGATTTTAATAATGTTATTGTTGGTGAAGTCATCAGCACAGAACAACATCCAGATGCTGATCGATTAAAAATTTGCCAAGTTAACATTGGTGATGAAGCGCTTACAATTGTGTGTGGTGGAAAAAATGTGCGACCTGGATTAAAAGTGGCTGTTGCACAAATTGGCGCTGTTTTACCTGGTGATTTTAAAATTAAAAAATCAAAAATTCGCGGTGTCGTTTCTTATGGAATGTTATGTTCCCCTGAAGAATTAGGATTACCCAAAGATATTGATGGCATTATGGAATTACCCACTGAGGCACCTATTGCAGCAGATTTGCGTGATTATTTACAATTGGATGATACATTCATTGATATCGATTTAACACCTAATCGTGGTGATTGTTTGAGTATAATTGGAATTGCTCGAGAAGTTTCTGCTTTAAATAATTCTCCTCTATTAAAAGAGATATCAGCTCACGTCCCACCGACAACAAAAAAAACATTACCTGCTTCAATTACAGCCCCTACAGGATGTAATCGCTATATAGGTCGAATTATTAGTGGAATTCCTACAGATGCGACAACGCCGATTTGGATGCAAGAAAGACTGCGTCGCAGTGGTGTGCGTTCAATTAGTCCAATTGTCGATGTGACTAATTATATCATGATTGAAATGGGACAACCGATGCATGCTTTTGATTTAGATAAAGTCAAAGGAGGTATTGAAGTTCGATTTGCTCGAGATGGTGAAAGTTTAACACTCCTTGATGGAAAAACGATTGCGCTCAATGAATCATCACTCGTGATTTGTGATCACGAAAAACCCTTGGCATTAGCGGGTATTATGGGTGGTGCGAATTCTGAAGTCAGTGAATCAACGACGGATATATTATTAGAAAGCGCTTATTTTGATCCTCACACCATTCGTGCAACAGGAAGAGATTTTGGGCTTTCTACTGACGGTAGTTATCGTTGGGAACGGGGTGTCGATTTTACGATGCAAATGACTGCGATCGAATATGCAACAGAATTGATTGTTCACATCGCTGGTGGTGATGCAGGCCCTGTTTTTGAAATCACAAAAGGTGAGTTTCCAAAACGAGATCCTATTTCATTGCGTAGAGATCGAATTTCTCGAATTCTTGGCATCCATATTGCCGATGATGACGTAGAGCGATATTTACTAGCACTGGGTATGAAGGTGAAAAAATCACAAGAAGGCTGGACTGCAGTTGCTCCCAGTTATCGTTATGATTTGCATGCAGAGCATGATCTGATCGAAGAATGTGCAAGAATGTACGGCTATAATCATATTCCTACAACGCGACCATCAGTTCCTATGACACCCGAAGTTGATTCTGTTTTAGTAAGATCGACAAACCGTTTACGAGAATGCTTAATCAATTTGGGTTACCATGAAGCGATTACCTACAGTTTCGTTTCACCTGAGATGGAACAGCTTTTTACACCAGATTATGAACCCTACCATCTACTCAATCCCATTTCTTCTGAAATGTCTGTGATGCGTACGACATTATGGCCTGGTTTATTGCAAGCCTATTTACATAATGCTGACCGTCAGCAAGATCGAGTGCGCTTATTTGAAATTGGAATGTGTTTTTATGACAAAGTTGAATTGATTCAAGAACAATGGGTTGGCGGAATATTAGCGGGAAGTCAACAACCCGAACAATGGAGTTTGAAATCACGCGCTGTCGATTTTTTTGATATTAAATCTGATCTTGAAAATTTAATTTCATTAACTCGACAAAGCGGTGACTTTAATTTTATACCCGCTG
>CAYUMZ010000343.1:0-2212 GCA_964446105.1 uncultured Gammaproteobacteria bacterium
CGCTATTTAAACGATGACGATCTTAACAGATTAGCACGTGCTTATAAAACAGACATGACAGTGTCTATTGCTGTAAAAAGGGAACGTCAGATTCGATTTCACAAAATAAATATTGGAGCTAAATCTGCGGAAGAAAAAGCACTTCACGATATTGAAGAAGCGTGGGATGAGGTGAAAATGGCCGCTACCCATCTGTACACGAGAGAAGATTTTGATGGTAATGATTTAAATGATTTTGATGCAGCGATTAATGCCGCCTATGTTGCCACGCAAAATCCCTCTCATAAAAATATTGAGAAATTAAAAACACATGCTCGTGCCTATCAATCCAGATCATCGACACCGTGGTTTGAATTGGGGATGGCTTTGTTGGGTCTTGCTATTGCTCTTGCCGGAGTAATAACGCTTGCATTTAGTGCGAGTTCTGTAGGGTTTTTTGTTGCGCACACAGTTTATACAACTATCAGTGGAATAACTATCACCGGCGTGGGATTAGCCACAGTCCTCTATGGTATCGATGCTTTTATCGAACATGTATCTTCATCTGAAAGCCGAAGAACCTCAGAGGCATTGGCCTGAGCTCATTAATTTCAATTCAAAATAAACGTGATCCCTGTGACACTGTGTAAGCTTTCGCTTACATGAATTAGCGCCCTTTTCCTGATGACAGCTTTGATATAAAAACAATATAATTCAGATACATAATAATAAAAAAGTTTAGTATTAATAATTATCAGCTAAAAGTTGGTATTTTAGATTGTGAGGAGTCGAATTCATGCAAAAGAAAGTTGTTAATGGTAGTGTTACAGAAATTACGCCACTTAATCAAAGTCCTTGTCAACGGTATGAGCCTAAGCCATCCGACGACATCAATAGAACCGTTGAAAATTCTCATATTGAACAAACTTGTCAATCAAACGAAGAAGCAACAAACTCAGATTCCTCTGAAGAGCTGCAAGTAGACGCATTGGAGTATCTTATAGATAAACTCAAAGAGACTTATTTGGAACGTAATCAGCATCTGATCGAAAAATTCCAAAATTTTGTGGATGTCGTACCCGAGCTCTATAAAACTCTTCCTTATGATTATGAGTCTACATTGGCTGATATTTTTTGGGATAGATTACAGCATCATGGCGTTGCGAGAGTGGGACTTGTGCAGGTGTTTCTGAACGTTCTTGATCCTGCTGTCTTAAGCGATTACTGTAGAAACTTAATCGAAGACGAATTAAAAACATTAACCGAAAAATCGCCATTTCGGCTTAGACTCGAAGAATTTTATAACGAGTGGTCAACATTACTAAACGAAAAAAAAGAGCGGCAAGCAGGTGATTATCGTGAAAGTGAGATGCAAGAACGTATCACACAAATGAAACAGCTTCATAAGGCACTATCCTATTGTCAAAGCTCTCCTAATATTACGGGGAGTAATGCTTCAGAAAAAAAATACCCTGATGATGAACTCGTAACAAGTGTCTTATCTATTCTAAAAAATGGAAAAATGCATCATCTGACCCTTTTAGATCGTGCCCTATTTGGGCAAGAAGACCTTTCCGAATTCCTTGTTGAATTGAACAGCATTAACGATGATAGGCTGTCAAAAACTTTAATCGCGCACGATGAAACGCTGGTTTTTCAGGACTACGATGTGTTGTTAGCCGTAAAGACATTACACTATCAAAATCTTCGGCTGCCTTATTTTCATCGATTATTTTCGCTAGTACAAGCGTTGATCATTCAAAATAGTAAATTGATTCAACGGCACTATCATGTGGCTCAAGAGCAAGGTGCCTTAGCCCTTCAGCACATGGGGAGAGTATCCAGATTAGAGATCAATCATGATAAAGAAATCTCAACATTGAAAAAAACAATTATTGATCTTCAAGGTAAAATAAAAACACTACAAAGCAGAACGGATGTTAATAGTTCGATCATTTTACCTATCATAAGCGTTAAACCTAGCCCCGTGAAGACCCCACTTACTGTATCTCATTCTAGCCCTATGAAAGTAAGTCAAGATACTAAAATTAAAGCGCCTCCTGAGTTAAGAGCAAATTTACGACATCGATCTGGTAATGTTGATATAGCGGCTAAGCAGGCAGAAGAGCTAAAACGTCTACTCGATGAAAATACTGAACTCAAGAAGAAAAATGCTTTGCTTTCGGTAAAGCTAGCAGATGCTGAGCATCGATGCGCCATATTACCTAATATT
>CAYUMZ010000344.1:0-784 GCA_964446105.1 uncultured Gammaproteobacteria bacterium
AGAAGAATATGGAAATGATTTTGAAGCGCAAATGGGTGCGGAAGCAGTACAAAAGTTATTGCGCGGAATTGATATTGAAGCTCAAATTACCTCTTTGCGTGAAGAATTGCCGACAACAACGTCTGAAACTCGAATTAAACGTATCACCAAGCGATTAAAAGTATTGGAAGCGTTTTATGATTCAGGTAATAAACCAGAGTGGATGATTTTAACGGTACTTCCTGTATTACCTCCTGATTTACGTCCATTAGTTCCGTTGGATGGCGGACGTTTTGCAACGTCAGATTTGAACGATTTATATCGTCGTGTCATTAATCGAAACAATCGATTGAAACGACTTCTTGAACTCAATGCGCCTGATATTATTGTGCGTAATGAAAAACGAATGCTTCAAGAAGCGGTGGATGCATTATTGGATAATGGTCGACGTGGTCGTGCGATTACCGGTTCCAATAAACGCCCATTAAAATCACTCGCTGATATGATTAAAGGTAAACACGGTCGTTTCCGACAAAACTTGTTGGGTAAACGTGTGGATTATTCAGGTCGTTCGGTTATTGTGGTTGGTCCTACGTTAAAATTACATCAATGTGGTCTGCCGAAAAAAATGGCGTTGGAATTATTCAAGCCATTTATTTTCAGTAAATTACAATATCGTGGATTGGCGACTACCATTAAAGCGGCTAAGCGCATGGTGGAATTGGAAGAGCCGGAAGTATGGGATATTCTCGACGAAGTGATTCGTGAACATCCTGTATTGCTCAACCGTGCACCAACATTGCAC
>CAYUMZ010000344.1:794-2195 GCA_964446105.1 uncultured Gammaproteobacteria bacterium
AGTGTGTACAGCGTATAACGCCGACTTTGACGGTGACCAAATGGCTGTTCACGTCCCTCTGACACTTGAAGCACAACTTGAAGCACGTGCATTGATGATGTCTTCAAATAATATTCTTTCACCAGCGAATGGTGAGCCTATTATTGTGCCTACACAAGACGTGGTTTTAGGTTTGTATTACATGACGCGAGATAGTATCAACGCGAAAGGCGAAGGTATGATTTTTGCAGATGCTGATGAAGTTCAGCGCGCGTATTCCAATGGCGAAGTGGAGCTGCATTCTAAAATTCGTACACGAATTACTGAATCTGGTAAAACAACGCGTGTCGAAACTACTGTAGGTCGTGCATTATTATGGCACATTATTCCTGAAGGACTTTCGTTTAGTATGATTAATAAACCGCTGACAAAGAAAGTGGTTTCTAATTTATTAAATACGTGTTATCGACAATTAGGTTTGAAAGATACAGTTATTTTCGCGGATCATTTAATGTACACCGGATTTCGTTATGCAACCGTTTCAGGCGTTTCAATCGGAATTAACGATTTAATTATTCCTGAAAGTAAAGCAGCTATTATCGAAAGTGCTGAAGACGAAGTTCGTGAAATTGAAAATCAATATGCTTCAGGTCTTGTGACCCAAGGTGAGCGTTACAATAAAGTCATCGATATTTGGTCGCATATTAACGAGCAAGTTGCTAAAGCGATGATGGAAGGATTGTCTACTGAAGAAGTGGTGAATGCGAAGGGTGAAAAAGTCAGACAACCTTCATTCAACTCAGTCTTTATGATGGCTGATTCCGGTGCTCGAGGTTCTGCAGCTCAGATGCGTCAGCTTGCTGGTATGCGGGGTTTGATGGCTAAACCAGACGGCGCGATTATTGAAACGCCAATTACTGCAAACTTCCGTGAAGGTTTGAACTTACAACAGTACTTCAACTCAACTCACGGTGCTCGAAAAGGTTTGGCGGATACCGCGTTAAAAACAGCAAACTCAGGTTATTTGACTCGTCGATTAGTTGACGTTGCGCAAGATGTTGTGGTCACAGAAGTAGATTGTGGAACAACAGCAGGTCTGACCATGACTTCCCTGATTGAAGGCGGTGATGTGGTCGAAGCATTGCGTGATCGTGTATTAGGGCGTGTCACTGCAGAAGATTGTGTTGATCCTAAAACAGGTGAAGCTGTTGTTGAAGCCAACACCATGTTGGATGAATCTGTGGTCGATCTCTTAGAGGCTCACAGTATTGAACAACTTAACGTACGTTCAAGCATTACCTGTAATACTCGTTTTGGTGTGTGTGCACTATGTTACGGACGTGATTTAGCGCGTGGACATGTGGTGAATATTGGTGAAGCAGTTGGAGTTTGAGACGAAATCGCACGCCGTGTTCCGCGGCT
>CAYUMZ010000345.1:0-2186 GCA_964446105.1 uncultured Gammaproteobacteria bacterium
TCCCAGGGCATCAGAGATAAAGCTAACCATTATACCCAACCATTATCGCTTCATTACCATAAATTTGCTGCAGTGCACTAATTAATTCATTTTTAGGGGCGACTTTCCACTCTTCACCTAATACCATTTTTGCCCTGCCTTCAGTATTTTGAAAATCAATAAATACTCTACAAGAACCCTCTTGAAATCGACTCAAAGCAAATTGCAATGCGGGTAAAGTCTCTTCAAGATTTTTATGCTGTGTAGCATCGATAAGAATTGACTTTCCATATTCACACCGCGCCATCGATAAGTCCAAAATACGACGAGCACTCATCCGTAAACCACCTGAAAACTCATCAGTACTCACTTCCCCATCAATAATTAATAATTGATCTTTTACGAGCAGAGGTCTCGCCTCTTCGAACACTTCTGAAAACACTGCAACCTCAATAATATCTTTACGATCCTCAATTTTAACGATTGCCATACGGGTATTTCGTTTTGTCATCAGAGATCGCACACTCACCACATACCCTGCCACCATCACCGTTTTTTTACGTTCAGTCGGTTTGAGCGTTGAAATAGTATTTGAAATAAATTGTCGTAATTCTTTTTCGTATTGCTGAATGGGATGGCCGCTTAAATAAAATCCTAAAGTGGCTTTTTCAGCTTGCAGACGTTCTTCATCCCGCCATTTAGGTACTTTTACATAATCCACTTTAATGGTTTCATGTTGAGTCACAGCTATGCCAAATAAATCTTGCTGACCGAACTCTTGATTTTTACGATGTTGCTCAGAATAGCGGAATGCATGATCAATACTCGCTAATAAACTGGCCCGATGAGCACCAAAATGATCCATAGCACCCGATTGAATTAATGCTTCTAAAACGCGTCTATTCACTTTACGCGTATCCACTCGCTGGCAAAATTCAAATAAATCTTTAAAAGGACCTTGACGTCGCGCTTCTATAATATTTTCTATAGCCGCTTCGCCTACACCTTTCAGCGCACCAAGGCCATAAACGATATGAGGTTTTGCAGCATCATAATTTACCGTAAATTTATACTGACTCACGTTAACATCGGGGGGGTCTACAATTAATCCATTTTCTTCAGCATCTAATGTAAAATTCACTACCTTATCCGTATTATCCATATCCGATGATAATACAGCCGCCATAAATTCAGCAGGATAATATGCTTTTAACCACGCCGTTTGATATGATAATAATGCGTAGGTTGCAGAGTGCGACTTATTAAATCCATATCCCGCAAACTTTTCCATCAAATCAAAAATTTGATTGGCGCGATCTTCGTGCACACCACGCTCTTTAGAGCCCGTCACAAAAATCTCACGCTGCTGAGCCATTTCTTCTGCTTTTTTCTTACCCATTGCACGACGCAATAAATCTGCGGCACCTAAAGTGTATCCTGCAAGAACTTGGGCAATTTGCATCACTTGTTCTTGATATAAAATTACACCATACGTCGATTTTAGAATAGGTCCAATATCAGGATGTAAATATTCCACTTTTGCACGACCGTGTTTACGATCAATAAAATCATCCACCATTCCAGATTGCAAAGGCCCTGGTCGAAACAATGCCACTAAAGCGATAATTTCATCAAAAGCATCGGGTTTTAATCGTTTAATTAAATCTTTCATTCCGCGGGATTCAAGCTGAAATACTGCCGTTGTATTACAGTTTTGTAACAATTTAAAGACCTTATGATCATTGAGTGGAATGGCTAATATATCAATAGGTACTTCACCTTGAATTTTTCTATGAGCATTAATTGTTTGTAATGCCCAATCAATAATCGTTAATGTTCGCAATCCCAAAAAGTCAAACTTTACCAAACCAACCGCTTCCACATCATCTTTATCAAATTGAGTAACTAAATTTTCTCCATTTGATTCACAATACAGCGGTGTAAAATCTGTTAATTTCGAAGGAGCAATAACAACTCCACCCGCATGTTTTCCTGCATTACGTGCAATACCTTCTAATTTTAATGCAAGATCAATCAAGGCTTTAACTTCTTCTTCCTCATAATAACGATTTAACAATGCCTCATCTTGTTTAAGGGCTTTTTCTAGCGTCATCCCCAATTCGAAGGGAATTAATTTGGCTATTTTATCGACAAAACCATACGGATGTCCCAACACACGCCCCACATCACGTACTACGGCTTTTGCG
>CAYUMZ010000346.1:0-2180 GCA_964446105.1 uncultured Gammaproteobacteria bacterium
CAGAGCCTCATTTATAGAGCTTTTCATTTCCTTAGGCACTTTAGTGGATGAAATAAGCTTATCAAAAGTGCGGAGGCTTTCAGCGTACTCATCACACTTTACTTGTGAATTCGGCACAAATCTCTCAAATGCAAAAGAAGCGTCTTTTCTATTCGGCTGTAATAATGGATCAAATTCAAGCTCACCAAAATTGTCTGCACATTCGAGGAACTCTTGAAGACTTGCACGCCTTTCAGTAGAAGTTTCATTTTGAAGCTCTTGAGAGGCTTTCTTAGGAATCGTTTTCTTAAACACAGTCATTAGTAAATTTAGATCACGTCCACTGTCTATTATCGCTTTAAGGTTTCTCACATATTCAGCTGCGTTATCATTGCTAATAAGACCTAAGTGTTTTGCACGATAACAAAGATAAGCAAATTGATGGTCCTTGCGATCAACCTGATGACTCAGAATATCCTGAATCAATGCTGTTGTTTGGGCGCTGAGTTGATGAGAACCCATTTTAGTTCCCATGGCACCTTGTGACATGATTTCTAAGTTAATAAGGAGTACGTAGTATTTTGTCAATGCTTGATCAGTTACATGCTGAGAAAAGGCCTGATCTATGTCCTGGACAAGCGCCTTGATAATATCAGAATCTGCTTTGTTTGCTGCCTCGAGACTTGTTTTTATTGACTCATAATTGTGTTGCATAAATTAGCTCCAAAAAATAGTACCCACTGAGATCTGCTCATCATTGCTTAGATTGGCAATCTGGCTACTGTGATTTAGGGTATCACATCAACATTAAGATTTCATTAACGGCTGCCCTCAACAATTGTTGGTGAGATGCGCTTTATTAGTGGGTGGTATTTTTTCAAACAAAATACGAGAAAATAAAGACGCTCTGGGTACTTTAGCCATCCCCTCCCTATTATTGAAACCACGGTTACTCTAGCCAGGGTTACATTGTTCTTTCTTACGCTACTATGTACCATTAATAATTTGATAAACATTATCAAGTCCTGCTATTGTAACAGCGGTTACAGTAACCGGGGTTACAAGGGGCAGCACAGGGGTCAGATCTAATAATAACGCTTTTTTACGAAGTCTGAGCAAATAGTCCTATTTTAGTTTAGTAACCACTTGACTTAGAATAGACATTAAATGACCATCAGTTGAAATCTTGTTTGAAAGTGATATTGTCAAATTACTAATAGCTTGGTAGCGTTTCACACCGAAAAATTCCGCTATTTCTTTCAGCTTATACGAGCAATTCTTTTTCGCTATGAGCATTGCCATAGTTCTGGCGTAATTTGTTGATGACCTACTCGTCTTCATGATCAATGACTTGTCAATATCAAAGGCGTCTGCCACCTCGCAGATAATTTTATCAAGACTCGGTCGTAAAATCTTCCTATCACTAATTTCATCTTCATCTCTCAAATATGCAAACTCTTTTTTTATCAGAGTAACAAACTCTTTTGATCCAATGATTGGTGGCTCCTTTTTGCCTGAAAAATATTTTTCAATAGCCCGAGGATTTCCTTCGTGTGTAAACTCTTTAAATTCATCGTAATAACTATTTTCATTGAAATGTTTCAAAGTGTGAGAGATTGTCAGCCACGCTGGTCTTTCTACTAAACCAAGGTATGCAGAGTAACTTGACCATTTATAGTTATCGATATTATCAGTCATTCCAGCAGATAATGGGTTGAGGTGAATATATCGTACTAAATGTAAACCGTAAGCTTCATCATCAACTAATTTTGATTTGAATCTTCCTCGAAAGAGAGGGCCATCTTTTTTCTCTTAATAACTCGAGAAATAATTGTCGATGTTGATCAGATTTGAAGATAGGAAGCCTGCAAGCGCCACGATTCATAATGTGGTACCATGCGCCCTCAAATTGTATTCTCAGTGGTCTTGTCATGAACTGATCGTATCAATGCTATTAATTAAAATATATCCGTGTTAGTGTATTTTTTTGAATGATAAAAAAATCTCTTATTATTAGATCTGAGCCCTTCGCGATTATTTTTGCCCACTTTTCACAATTCAGCGCCAGTATTGCAAACAATGATGGTTATTGACTTGCAATTCACCAATATCTGCTATAATGAACATAAGGGAGCTATAAAAAGCACCCCGAGCAAATGGACTAGCGATTGGTTGAAGGGGCGCAAAGGGTATGAATAGAG
>CAYUMZ010000347.1:0-2168 GCA_964446105.1 uncultured Gammaproteobacteria bacterium
AATCGTTGGAAGGAAAAAAAGGATTCCCTCGTTTTAAACCGCCTTTTCCTGCAAATTACGGATTGTATGGAAAACCAACGACGGTTAATAACACCGAAACACTGGCCTCAGTTCCTGTGATACTAGAGAAAGGAGCAGAGTGGTTCTTAAATTTGGGCAAACCGAATAATGGTGGAACTAAAATATTCTGTGTTTCAGGACATGTTGAAAAACCCGGTAATTACGAAGTACCTTTAGGAATTCCTTTTTCAGAATTATTAGCGCTTGCTGGTGGTGTACGAAATGGCAATAAATTAAAAGCGGTTATTCCTGGTGGAACTTCGATGCCAGTTATGCGTGCTGATGTCATTATGAATACCGACATGGATTATGATTCGTTGATGAAGGCGGGTTCGATGTTGGGTTCAGCTGCAGTGATTGTTATGGATGAAACCACCTGTATGGTTGATGCATTACTGCGTATTTCAGAGTTTTATGCGGATGAATCTTGTGGTCAATGTACGCCATGTCGTGAAGGAACCGGATGGTTGATGCGTATGATTGAGCGAATTGAACATGGTCATGGCTGTCCAGGCGATTTAGAAAAATTAACGAACGTCGCGAAAAATATTGAAGGACGTACGATTTGTGCGCTGGGTGAAGCAGCTGCGTGGCCTGTCGGAAGTTTTGTAAAACATTTTTATGATGAGTTTGAAGCGCATATCACTCATAAGAAATGTCCATTTAAATAAGGTAAGTTATGTTTACAATTGATATAAATGGTAAAACAGTAGAAGCCAACGATGGTCAGATGGTCATTGATGCCGCAGATGCAGCAGGTATTTATATTCCTCGATTTTGTTACCACAAAAAATTATCTGTTGCTGCTAATTGTCGTATGTGTCTCGTCGAAGTTGAAAAAATGGGTAAACCGGTACCTGCGTGTGCAACTCCAGCTGTTGCAGGAATGAAAGTTTTTACTCAATCTAAAAAAGCCTTAGATGCACAAAAATCAGTGATGGAATTTTTGCTAATCAATCATCCTTTAGATTGTCCTATCTGTGATCAAGGCGGTGAGTGCGAATTGCAAGATTTAGCAGTAGGTTATGGTGAAGATGTAGGTCGATACACTGAGGGAAAACGATCCGTCGAAGATGAAGATATTGGTCCATTAGTGGCTACTGAAATGACGCGTTGCATACATTGTACACGTTGTGTGCGTTTTGGTACTGAAATTGCAGGGTTTCGTGAACTGGGTATGACAGGGCGTGGAGAAAAATCTCGCATAGGAACCTACGTAAAACATTTTATGCAGTCTGAAGTTTCAGGAAATATCATTGATTTGTGTCCTGTGGGTGCGCTGACATCAAAACCTTACCGTTTTACAGCACGAGCTTGGGAAATGTCTCAACATCGTAGTATTGCACCTCATGATTGTTTAGGATCCAATATTTATGTTCATACTCGTGGATACGAGTACAGCGATTATCGTGAAGTGATGCGCGTAATTCCTCGAGAAAATGAAAGTATCAATGAAACGTGGTTGTCTGATCGTGACCGTTTTAGTTATCAAGGGCTTCATAAAGATCATCGATTAACGGGCCCTATGATTAAAAAAGAAGGTAAATGGTTGCAAGTTGACTGGTCTACTGCACTGAATTTTGCTGTCAATAATTTACGCGAAGTTATTAAGTCTAAAAGTGCTGAACATTTAGCTGCAATTGCTTCTCCTTCTTCTACAACTGAAGAATTGTATTTATTGCAGAAATTGCTGCGAGATTTAGGTTCTAATAATATTGATCATCGTATTCATCAGTCTGATTTTTCACAACAAGAAAATGTTTCATTATTTCCTGGTATGACTACAGATCTGTCTTCAATTGATTTAATGGATGCGATTTTATTAGTAGGCTCTGATATACGTCGTGAACAGCCTCTCGCAGGCCTTCGAGTTCGCAAAGCCTGTTTGAATGGTGCAACCATAATGCGAATAGGTAGTGTTGATAGTGATGTCAATTTTGAATTGACAGAAAATATTCATACTTCACCATCGACATTTATTGAAACATTGAAGTCAATTTTAGATTCATTAAAATCAGGTGCTCAGAATAATTCTATTTCTCAATATCTTAAAAATGCAGAGAAGTCATTAATTATTTTAGGTGCTGAAGCACAATCACATGCTCAGG
>CAYUMZ010000348.1:0-2155 GCA_964446105.1 uncultured Gammaproteobacteria bacterium
TATTTAAGCTGTTTTACAGGGTCATAACCACTGCCTGGATTTCCGTTTACCGTAAGCCTTCTAGCGTCAAACACTAAATTCGAATCTTCATCCAGAAAAAATACATCACCCTTAATCAAAACATCCTCTAAATTTTGAACACAGAGAAATCCGCAATCTTTTTCACGTAATTGTTGAGTGACAGAACAACCTTCCAAGACGATTTTTTTAAGATCGAATCCTTGGCCAAGCAAATTCCTAAATACGCCAGCATACTTCAATTCTTTTTTAGCTTTTTCGCCCTGTTTTTTTTCCGCTGAGGGATCCAAAATAAAAACCTGAATAATACCATCATTAGGATTTTTTGAGATGAAGAAGTTGATATAATGATTATTATCAACCCTCAGTATGCCAGCAATTAAAGGCCGAGCTTTATCTTCACTCAATAAATTACACAAAGTAGCGCCCATCTGAACAAAACTTTCGGGATCTGGCTCTCCATCATGAAAGGTTACACTGTGTACAATGGGCATTAAACAAAATACTAATTGTCCTTTTTGAAAAAACCAGTCGTTTTTAAATACTGGATTTTGTTGAAGAAGCTGTATGCCTAAATAGATATCAGAATCTTCTAACGTGTACTGCAACTCAGGGGATAATGGTTCATTTGAATCTGCACCGGGATAAAGGATACCTTCGGGCAATATCAGTGGTAAACCAAAATAGTGTCGTAACTGATTGAGATTATCGATAGGTTCTTGATTTCGTACTAAACAATCTCTTACTTTATCTCTACATATTTCGTTTCTATTTATAGTACCCATATAACTCTTAAAATCTTTTTGATTCATCACAGCGATTTCAGAAATTCCGACAAAAGCAGTGAGTCCAAATTTGTTAAGTAATCCATTGAATGATGCCTGATTACGCGCGAGAAAAAAGAGGGGCAGTGTATAGATTGGATGGTCTTGGTTCGTTAAATTTGTAGCTGCTAATTGCATTATTCTTGGTGAAGAATTGAGTGGATCTTTTTTTGCATTTTCGTGTTCGGTAATGGCTTTCAAGAGCACGAGTAAACGAGCTGCTTGAGCTGGCGTGGTGATGCACGTCTCAAATGAATCTAAAAACATTTCGGCGTAAGATTTATGCGGCTCGCCATCCACCACATACTCTGGTTTTCCTAATAGCTTTTCGAGATCTTGTTGTAATAAATTAATCGCATCTTGTGAATCTTGATAATCTGGATGTCGTTTGATTTTCTCTAAAGCCATGGACTTTTCCTCATTTGTTGCATAAATTAATATATTATCGTGTCGATCTTAACATAATCTTAAGGAAGGATAAATCGATGTTTCCTCATCAGGTGAGTATTGTCGAAGTTGGACCGCGAGATGGGCTTCAAAACGAGCCTACGCAGCTATCAGTTGCCCAGAAAATCCAACTCATCACCGAACTGGCTAAAGCAGGACTAAAAGTGATTGAAGCGGGCAGCTTTGTATCACCAAAGTGGGTGCCGCAAATGGCCCATTCGAGTGAGGTATTAAAGGCGCTTGATAAAACGGGTCTCCAACATTATCCGGCTCTGGTACCTAACCTTAAAGGTTTAGAGGAGGCTGTTGCCGCTGGATGCCGTGATATAGCCGTTTTTGCAGCGGCTTCGGAGACCTTTTCACAAAAAAATATTAACTGCAGTATTGATGAAAGCTTGGAACGCTACGAAAGCGTTGTTAATGCGGCCTTAGCGGCTAAATTGCGAGTCCGAGGGTATGTATCCTGCATACTAGGCTGCCCTTTTGAAGGCGAAATTGCCGCTTCTGCTGTCACACGGGTTGCCTCTGCACTCTATCAAATGGGCTGTTATGAGATCTCATTGGGCGACACCATTGGTGTGGGAACGCCCGAAAAAGCAAAACGAATGGTCAGTAGGGTTGCTGAAGAAGTCCCTCTCGAGCACTTGGCTGTCCACTTTCATGATACCTATGGTCAGGCACTTGCGAATATTTATGCGTGTTTATCACTAGGCGTGCGAACTTTTGATAGCTCGATAGGTGGCTTAGGTGGCTGCCCTTACGCGCCGGGTGCCTCGGGAAATGTGGCAACCGAAGAATTAGTGTATATGCTGAATGGTTTAAATATTGAGCACGGCGTCGATTTAAAAGCACTGGTGCGCATCAGC
>CAYUMZ010000349.1:0-2145 GCA_964446105.1 uncultured Gammaproteobacteria bacterium
TGCTGTGACAGCTGTTGATTTGCCTCTATGGCTTAAAAAACAAAATTCCTCGCTGCGCAACTGGGTGCAGCGAGTGGGTTTTCAAGCCAAAAAAGGTGAAATATGTCTTGTTCCTGATGAGGACAAAAATCTTTTTTGTGTGATATTGGGTCTCGCTGATCGTGATGATGCATTACAAGTTGGCATTTTATCGAGCAAATTACCACAAGGCCTTTATTCACTGTCTGTTGAGTGGAAAAATGACTTATTAAACTGTGCAGTCATTGCGTGGGGTTTGGGCAGTTATCGATTTACTCGCTACAAAAAATCTGAGCCGTACACGGCACAATTAATGATTCCTTCCTCTTGTGATTCTAATGAAGTTCAGCAAACGGTATCAGCAATTTTTCGGGTTCGTGACTTAATTAATTCTGCGCCTCATGATATGAACACATCGCATTTAGCTGCTGCAGCTCACGAGGTTGCTCAAGAATTTGGTGCGTCATTCAATCAAATTAGCGATGTTGATTTATTGACAGAAAATTATCCCATGATTTATGCGGTAGGGAAGGGGAGTGAATCCGAGCCTCAATTGATTGATATTCGATGGGGAAATCAAAAACATCCTAAAGTCACATTAGTTGGAAAAGGTGTTTGCTTTGATACCGGTGGTTTAGACATAAAATCTCCCGATGGCATGCGTTTGATGAAAAAAGATATGGCAGGTGCTGCGCATGTATTAGGATTAGCTCAACTGATAATGCAAGCTAAATTACCGATAAATTTGCGAGTTTTAATTCCAGCAGTTGAAAATTCTATTTCTGGAAACGCGTATCATCCAGGTGATGTATTAACATCACGTAAAGGATTAACGGTAGAGGTCACTAATACGGATGCTGAAGGCCGTTTAATACTCGCGGATGCCTTAACCGAAGCCGCTAGCGAAAATCCAGAGTTAATCATCGATATTGCAACATTAACAAGTGCTGCTCGAATTGCTTTAGGCCATGAAATTGGTGCATTATTTACCGATGATGAAAAATTAGCGGAAGATTTTTTACGACATTCACAATTAACACGGGATCCTTTATGGCGATTACCGATTTATAAACCTTACAGGGCAGGACTTGAAAGTACTGTGGCCGATTTGGTGAATGCGGCAAATCCACTTTACAACGCAGGAGCAGTGAATGCTGCGGTGTTTCTAAAAGAATTTGTGGGGGATACGACTTCATGGGCTCATTTTGATATTCTGGCATGGAATCCTAAGGCTTCTTCGATCGGTCCCGAGGGTGCTGAAGCCAACGCAATTAGAGCGATTTACAGCTTCCTCAAAGAAAAATACCCTTCTTCTGCGCATAAAAAACACTAAAAAGCAATATTTTCCATATAAATAGCAACGCTTAATAGTAATATATGCGCAAAATCTTAATATCATCTATAATTTACATATAAAGATCACAAGGACGATCGTGATGCTGTTTTGTATGGAAATTTTATTATTTGTCGCAATGTTTTGGACATTGTTGTTTTATCGTATTCGCTTGAAACTCAGTTCAGTCATTCTCATTGCGCAAGGTGTTTTATATTGGTTCCTTGGAATATTTTCGAGCACGTTTGCCATTATTTTAGCCTGTATTTTTTTACCCTTTATTTTATTAATTAATATTCCTTGGTTGCGCGCTCAACTTATTTCAAGATTTATTTTACGCAAAGTCAAAAAGAGTATTCCGCCTATCAGTAATACTGAGCAAGAAGCTATTGCTTCAGGAAGTACTTGGTGGGAACGTGATTTATTTTGCGGACGTCCTGAATGGGATAAATTACATACTTTTGGACAACCCGTTTTATTAAACGACGGTCGTGCATTTTTAACAAATCAAGTTCCAACGTTGTGTTCTATGTTAGATGATTGGAAAATAACACATAATCAAGCTGATCTATCACCTGAGGTCTGGAATTATTTAAAAAGTGAAAAATTTTTCGGAATGACAATCCCCAAGCGCTACGGTGGATTAGGATTTTCAGCCTATACCCATTCTTGTGTAATTACAATGATTGCTACACGTAGTTACAGTGCTGCTGTGAGTGTCATGGTTCCCAACTCCTTGGGTCCTGCTGAATTGTTACAGCATTTTGGGACAGAAGCGCAACGTGAATATTATT
>CAYUMZ010000350.1:0-2141 GCA_964446105.1 uncultured Gammaproteobacteria bacterium
TATTTAATCATTAGCAAGCGCTGATTCATTTGTAAAATATTCCTCTCGATAAAGAGTAGAGCAAATCTTTTCGGCGTGCTTTGTTGCTTCTCGTTTTACCTGCCATATTTTATCCATATTGCCTCTACTATAGGTTAGAGTGTTTTTAATATGAATTTTCATCAAATAAACAGATTCAAAAGGTCTAGGTAATAATGATGCGGGTTTATTACCTTGCAAGGCGTTATACGAATCATTATAATAATATTTTTCGAATATTTCAGCATGAATTACAGCATCATACGCATCATAAAGATATTTAAAAAATAATTGACCATTCTTCTCTACTTTGCCGTAATACATAGATAATGCAAGATAAAAATTAGATAGCATGATATACCCGGCCGCACCGTATTGTGTACCAATAGCATGTAAGTTATTCTCACATTTCAAATATACACTAAGATCTTTTTCTTGTTGTAATCTAATTGCTTCCTCAATAGATCTAATTATTTCATATACATATTCACAAAATGCCTGAAAATTATAACATGAGAGAGCTTTCATCAAGTAACGTCTTGCATTTTTATGATCAGGATCTCTTAGATTAGCTTGTAATTGTGAATATCGATAATAATAAAAAAATCCTTTAATTAACAAATAACTCGGAAGGCTAGATTGTGGTTTCAGTTGATAGCTTGCATGACGATCATCTATTTCCAGCAGTGATCGATATCGTTCTGAAACAATTAGATCATCCCAAAAGGTATAACAACTATTCGACCAGCATAATTCCTCTAAATCGTTATGTAAATTTGTGGCATCAAACAACAGAGGCAATGAATTTTTGGCGTAAAATTGAACGAACTCTACAAGAGCCTCTTTAGGCTCATTATTGCTAAATACCTTCTGTTGTAACTTTTTAAACTTATCAACAATTGATTCAGCGGATAATGGTTTTTCTGATGAAAGTAATCCCTTCTTCTTCATAAATGCCTCCTTGCATTTTTTATATGAGGACTTTATCACAAATGTTTTACTATGAAAAGGCCAGCTACAATTGAAACGACCATCCAAAATACGGTATTGCAACCTATTTCGTGTTTGATAAACTAACTATCACAGTATTGCCATTAGTAAATGGCAGTTGGCAATTATAATTGCCAAAAGTGATCTTTTCTGCTATACTTTCAGCACAATAGGTTATGACAAGATTGAGGTGTAGCATGTTAATCAAAGTAGACGATTTCGGCAGAGTTCTGATCCCAAAAGTCATCCGGGAGCATTTAGGCTTAACACCGGGGACCAACATTAGCCTAGAAGAAAAAGGTGAGGAAGAATTAATTATGCGAGTTGTGCATGAAAAACCTGTAATGGAAATCAGTGAAGGGGTATTAGTGTTTAACGGTACTGCTTTATCTGATATCGATGAGTCATTGAAGGATATACGCCAAAAACGCTTGCACAAACTTGCCGGAGAAACTAAATGAAGTATTTGTTTGATACTTCAATTTTGATCGCTGGTGTATTATCTGAACATCATCAACACCATGTTGCTAAACCATGGCTAGTAAGTGCGATAGAAGGTAAGCTAGAAATGTTCATCTGTAATCACACATTGGCTGAGCTCTATGCGGTCCTAACAAAACTGCCCTTCTCCCCCAAAATTCAACCTAGCGCTGCCCTGGCGTTGATTGAACACAATATTCTCAAAATTGGATCAATGATTAATTTAACTACAAGAGATTACCACCACATTTTAGAAGATATGGCACAAAATCATTTAAGCGGTGGTGTAATTTATGATCGCTTAATTTATCAAGCAGCAATAAAATCAGGGGCTAACAAAATACTCACCTTGAATAAAAAAGATTTCGATCGTTTTAAATCCGATAATGTCGACATCATTTCCCCATGACCGCCTGTAAGTTCCCCACTTCGCTTTCCATGCGAACAATGGTGTCGCGCACAATGGTGACAATGGTGTCGTATCTTGAGTTGTTAGATCTTTTGCAAAATCGTTACTAAATACCACTATAAACTTAAACGCTTTGAGTATAATATAAGATCATTGCATAAGGAGACTACGCAATGTCGATCATCATCATTCTCATGGTATTATTGCTTGCCGTAGCTAGCCTGATGTTAAATCATCGACGTAC
>CAYUMZ010000351.1:0-2128 GCA_964446105.1 uncultured Gammaproteobacteria bacterium
AAAGTTTGAAGTCCATCTTTGAGTGGAATATCCACTGAGGCAGCTGATATATTTCCTTGGCTGTGTTTGAAGCGTTTTGAAAATTTAAATACGCCATTTAAATCGGTGATGTTTAATGTTTCATTAGGAATTCCAGTGGAATAAACAAATGAAGGGCATTCGAAATGTAAGTCAACATTTCCGTTGTAATGATAAACCGCCAGCGTATTTAATTTTAAATCGGATTGATCAACTTTAATTTCGCTTAATGCAAGAGCCCATGTAAGGTATTTTCCAAAAGTATCGGTAGGGTTGCTGCTACGATAAATAATAGGTCCATGATAGAGTTTTTCTTTAAGAATGAATTGAATGTTGTTTTGTAAGGGGCCTGTTGGCGTGGCTTTGTTCAGTGAGTTTGCTGTAACCTGTAAAGTGGCCGTTGAGCTAAACCAGCCGTGATGGTAGTCAATGATCGCTACAGTCATGGGTGTTCTTTGGTTAACGAGTTCCATCAGCCGGTAGTATTTTTTCTGTACCCAAAAGCCGTCAACCAGTGGTAGACCTAACGCTATCACGCCGAGTAGTAAAAATATAATGAGAGCCTTTTTCACGAACGATTTCTCCTAGCGATATTCAGAATGCTTACATTATACGTGTGTAATGTAAAATAGCTAGCCTGCGAATTCTTTAGCATCCTGGTTTGCTAACCAATCTCGGGCAGATAAAAAATGTTCGTATAATCGTGCTTCTTCACTACCTGGCTGAGGATGCCAATCATAGCGAAAATGCACCGGGGTAGGTAATGAAATTAATATCGATTCTGTTCGTCCGCCTGATTGTAATCCAAATAGGGTACCTCGGTCATAGACTAAATTAAATTCAACATAACGACCACGACGATAGCATTGGAATTCTCGTTGCTCTTCACCATAAGGCGTGTTTTTACGCCGATGTAAAATGGGCTGGTAGGCTGCTAGAAAATTATCGCCAACTTCTCGTACGAAATCAAAACAACGTTCGAATCCCCAAGCATTAAGGTCGTCAAAAAAAAGGCCGCCTATACCTCGAGCTTCTTGACGATGAGGTAGATAAAAGTATTGGTCGGCCCATTTTTTATATTCAGGATACACATTCTTTCCGAAGGGAGCGCAAGCGGCAAGGGCATGTTTGTGCCATAAAATGCAATCTTCTTCGAAACCGTAAATTGGTGTTAGATCGAAACCGCCCCCAAACCACCAAACTGGCGCTTCGCCAGCCTTTTCTGCAACGAAGAGTCTTAGATTAGCGTGGCAGGTTGGAGCGTAAGGGTTGCGAGGGTGTACGATGGTTGAGAGGCCCAAAGCTTGAAAATGCCGTCCAGCCAATTCTGGACGATGTGCGCTTGCGCTAGGCGGGAGGTTGTCGCCAAAGACATGTGAAAAATTAACCCCCGATCTTTCAACTACAGGACCGTTTTCCATTGCGCAGGTTTTTCCGCCGCCCCCTAATGGTCGATCCCACGAGTCGGTTTGAAAAGTCGTTTCACCATCTTCTTGTTCAAGTATGCTAACAAAACGATCTTGCAGATTGAGTAGATAATCTTTGACAGCTTGAATATTGATTTCACTCATGATGGACTCCTCATTTTAGTTACACCTGATATTGCATAATTAATATTGATTTCACAAGTATCCTGAAGATTCTACAGGAGTTGCTGTGAGTGCAGTCAACTCCTTCACGATTTATTTTCTTAATATTTCATCGGTCAGGACATCTTTAATCGTTGTAGGGTTCTCATTTTCGCCCAAAGGTCCATCCAGTATCACTGAAATGCCAGAGTGGAAGTAATGTTCGACTTCAGCAATAGTTTTTGCGGGGGATGTTCCCTCAAGATTCGCGCTTGTTGAGACGATGGGGCCACCAAAGGCTTCGCAAAGGGCGCTTGCTAATGGATGAGCCGTGACTCTGAGGGCGATGCTAGGGTGATCACCTCGTATCCAAGGCGGTGCATGATCGGATGCAGGGAAAATCCATGTATAGGGCCCCGGCCATGTGTTTTGAGCACGAAGTTGTGCGCTTTCATCTATGGGTTTGACACAATCAGCGACCTGATTCCAATCATGTGCGATGAGTATTAAACCTTTGGACTGTGCACGATCTTTTAGTCGGA
>CAYUMZ010000352.1:0-2112 GCA_964446105.1 uncultured Gammaproteobacteria bacterium
ATTCTTGGCTAAATTGCACTATCAAAACGACAAACTAATAGCAAAAGCAGCTCGAGGATTCGTTCCTGCTTTAGTATTAATCGTGAGTTTTGCAGTGCATCACGTTGCTAGACTTGCGTTGTTAGTCGGTGAAGCAGCAACCTCTCCTTATGAGAGCGCAAAACAAGCGTGGGCTTATGGCCGTGCTTTAGATTCACGTTTTGGTCTCGTGTTTGCTATCCTTGGCGGAGCAGCTAGCATAGCCTTAACCTCTGTAATTTGGGCTCTTGTGTTCCCTGCAATATTCGCTAAAGCTCTGATTGTGTTCCCTACGTTAGCTCCATATGTTACAGCAGCTTCTCAATTGCAAATCGTTGCATACACTATCCAAACGGTGAATGGTGCTGCTACGCTCGTTGCAGGCACAGTGCCAGCTCTTCTTGGCGGTGCAGCGGCTGCAATCTCTTATGCATTTGGTACTGCTGTGTCTATCAACACGTTAGCTACCGCTCTTACTGCAGCGCTTTTCGCAGCGCCTATTGCGACAGTTGTGGCTAAGCTATCTTTTGATGCCAGCAATGCATGGACACGATGGAAAGCGGATTGGACTTTGACAGAAGCAGCTTCACGTGCAGTTGCCGATGTAGCCATCTCAACTCACACAGCGTTTCTCCAGTTACTTCCTTCTAAGCAAGTTACTGAATACGCTGATGCGACTGAGAAAGCGTACTACGGTTCAATTGATTCAGAGAAACTTGCTAACGCTAGAGCGAACGAGTTCAAATCAGGTAGATTTAATCCTTATAGTGAAAATTTGGATACTCTCAAGTTTCCAAAACCTGCTCGGGAATACACGCGTCTTGATGAGGAAAGTGGTTCTGGTTTAGGTGTACGCTAATATTCGAGTTTCTTAATCTCGAAACGAGAATGGCGCAGATGGATTTATCCTCTGCGCCATTTTTTTTTACGTCGTCGTTTTATGTCGTTTATGTCGTCGTATCTTGAGTTGTTAGTACTTTTTAATTATCACTATTGATTTCTAATAACTGTTACAAGACATCTACTCATTATAAGTCAAAATAGACACTTTGCTAGTGCATAAAGTGTTCAAATTCTAAGCTCGATATAGCCTTGACAATCCCCCACACAATCCCTATCGTAGTCAATCACTATCTTGGCTAGAATGGCAAAAACGTTCAGATTCTATCCAGATTGGGTAAAAAATTTATTTTAAAACCGGAGTTTACCCTTGTGATAAATGAGGATTTTAAAATAAATTTTTCCGCCCGAGATGGGCAAAATATGGACGTTTCCATCATGAGGTGATAGTTACACTAACGCGAGGTACGACATGTCAGCATTACATCCACCCTTCCCTTTATCCCGAATGCAACGCCTTCGAAATCATGCTGGGCTACGCGCCTTAGTGAGAGAAACTCAGCTAACGTGTAACGATTTGGTTTATCCGTTGTTTATTCACCATGGAAAAGATTTTAAAAATCATTTGGAGTCGATGCCAGGATGTTGTCAACAATCGGTTGACCAATTGGATTCGGAAATTAAAGAAATTGTCGATTTAAAAATTCCTGCGGTTTTGTTGTTTGGTGTTCCTGAATCTAAAGACGAGCATGGCACGAGTTCGTGGCAAGACGATGGCGTGGTTCAAGAAGCCGTCCGAAAAATAAAAGCGCTAGCGCCTCATTTATTGGTGATGGTGGATCTTTGTTTTTGTGAATATATGGATCATGGCCATTGTGGTGTGATGAATGAAATTCGCGGTGAGCGTGATCTTGATGTGGATGCCACTCTACCTTTGTTAGCGAAACAAGCGGTGAGTTTAGCGCGAGCAGGCGCGGATGTCATCGCACCGAGCGGAATGGTGGATGGGATGGTGACCGCAGTCCGCACGGCGCTGGATAAAGAAGGATTTTCGCATATTCCTGTGATGAGTTATGCCGTTAAATATGCCTCTTCCCTGTATGGCCCTTTCCGTGAAGCCACCTTAGGAACTCCTAAATTTGGCAATCGAAAAACCTATCAAATGGATGCGGGCAATGCGAACGAAGCGATTCGTGAATGCTCTATTGATGTGAGCGAAGGCGCCGATATTTTAATGGTCAAACCTGCCCATGC
>CAYUMZ010000353.1:0-2099 GCA_964446105.1 uncultured Gammaproteobacteria bacterium
CAAGTGATTTAACGTGTTCCCACTGATTATTAGTTATTCTTCTTTTTACTTTTTTTACGGCGCGATCAGTAAATACGACTCCAAATGCTGCTTTTTTTTCTAATGATTCCATAGGTGCATCGCCTAGTTGGCGGAAACCCAAAATTAACAATCCGGATTCTATTATCATGGGTGACCAGGGCACAAATAAACTCGCAATTGAAGCACCGATGACGGTAAGCGAGCTCACGGTGAACAACGTGTCCATCGTCAAGTGCCCACCATTAAATAGATTTTTAACGGCTGCCCAATAAGAATCCACTCCGATAAATAGTGTAAGTAAAGAGCCCGTCACAATCATTGCGACCATGGCAAAAAAAGGAATGGTGATTCCAGATATCATCAGTGCCATAACGAACAAACCACTCATCACGCCTGCCATACCTTTAATAATATGCTTACGAATTCGCTTTCTTCTTAATTCCTCCACAACTTTTGGATCGAGTATGAAACTTTCCACCTCATTACCAGCGTCTTCCAACGCTTCTTTGACAATTTTACGCACCATAACGTCATCTAACGACTCATCATTGACGGTTAGGGTGCCGATTTTTGTCGAAAAATCCACCGCGTAATGACGAATATCGAGCTCAGGTTTCTCAGTCTTTAAGCTCTCGAGGACATTATTAATCCCAGAAACACAATTAATGCAGGTGATTAAGGGCAGATAAAATTGATAGGTTTTAGACATGAAGGCCCGCCATTACATCTTTGATTTTTTTGATATGAGCTTCGACGGTAAGATCATGACGTTGTGAAAAATCTTCTGGTATAGAGAATTCTTGTTGAGAGGCGCTCTCGATAGCTTGTTTTATAGCGTGTACACTCACAGAGGGCATCACAATTCCATAGGCGTCATTTAATAAATCTTTTGCGCCTACAAAAGGCGAAACAATCACAGGCGTGCCACAAGCGAGAGATTCGGGTACTACTAAACCAAAAGGTTCGTAAAAAGAAGGAAGTATTGTGATATCAACCGCCGCATATAACTCTGCCATATCGGACACAAATCCTAAACACCGAACATTTTTGGGTACTTTATTTTTTAATTCATCTCCTGCGATCAATAATTCAAAGCGATCTTGAGGTAATAATTCAAGTGCTTTTAATAGAGGTTCAATTCCTTTGCGTTTATGCCCAGTCGAGGGAAATAATAACGTCATTTTATTCGATTGAATATTCCATTTTTGGCGTAATAATTCACGCGACTCTCGAATTCCCCTATGGAAACGCTGAGTATTAATGGGTGGCAAAATGCAATGAATTTTTTCCTGTGGTATTGCATAATAGCGTAGAATTTCGTCTGCAATCATACGTGAATGCGCAATGATACCTTTTGATATCATAAAGCTTTTTTGTTCAGCGTAAATTTCGCATCGGTCCCAAAGACTGGGTTTTTTATCGGTATGGGCTAAAAATCCGCAATGTGTTCCACCGCTAACAATTAAATCCTGACTCATTGCCCTCATTAAACTGATGGTACAATCATAGGAATTCATTTTGTGTTCTTTTGATAAACGATAAGCAAAATAATATTTCCTCAGTACTCTGGGTAACCAATTCAGAGAATATTTCACTATTTCAGAATTTTGCACAGGCATTATCGACTTATCTTGTTTATATACTAACACCGTTGAATGCATATTTTCCTGTGCAAATCCCTCCAGCAAATCAAATAAATAGCGCTCCATACCGCCTTTGCGTTGATACTGATGATGAATTATTGCAATTCGCATATTTTCCCTCGATCACACCGTTTTGAAGCTAATAATATTGCCGACAGTATAACAAAAACATCACCTGAAGGGTTAACATAAAGCGATGCATTACAGACACCGAGCAATGCAAAGCAAATTAACAATCCTTGCAACATTTCTTTCTCTGGTTTCGGTAATGAAAAAGATTCTCTCCATTGGGTAATTTGCCACATTAAAAAAATGGCTAATCCAAATATTCCCCACTGGAATAAAATTAAAATATATTCGTTATGAGGATGGCCCAGTGGTTCATCACCAATACGGGGACCACCACTTTCCGAATAGACGTCAGAAAAACTGCCT
>CAYUMZ010000354.1:0-2094 GCA_964446105.1 uncultured Gammaproteobacteria bacterium
CTCTTAACATTGGCCCCGTAAATCCTAATGCTAATGCTTGCTCTGGACTCACAATTCCGATATCAACGGTACGTTGTTTCCAAATTCGATTGTCTGTTAATAGTGTTTCATATTCATCAACAAATTTCGGAAAACGCTCAGTAAAGGCCCAAATAAAATCTAAAAGTGATCCATTTCGATGTTCATTACGGTCTTTAATTTCGTCATCTGATCGCCATTGAGTGGCTTTGTATTTTGGCATTTTATCGGGTAGATCTCGATATACACCTCCTGGACGATAATACGTGGCATGCATACGAGCACCCGAAACAGCCTCGTAACAATCCATTAAATCTTCACGTTCGCGAAAACAATATAAAAAAACTGTCATCGCACCGATATCAATTGCATGCGCACCTAACCAGAGTAAATGATTCATGATGCGAGTCATTTCATCAAATAATACACGGATATATTGTGCTCGCACGGGCGCTGTAATTCCCAATAATTTTTCTATCGCTAAGACATAGGCGTGTTCGTTACACATCATCGACACATAATCTAAACGATCCATATAGCCGATACTTTGGTTATAGGGTTTAGATTCTGCTAATTTTTCTGTCGCTCGATGTAATAATCCAATGTGTGGATCTGCGCGCAAAATAACTTCACCATCTAATTCCAATACTAATCGCAATACCCCATGCGCAGCGGGATGCTGAGGACCGAAATTTAACGTATAATTTTGAATATTAGACATCTTTTTCCCCAACATATCGATTGTCGTCACGAATCACTTTTGGCACTAGCGTACGCGGCTGAATACTAACAGGTTCATACACACAGCGTTTTGATGCAGCATCATAACGCATTTCGACGTGCCCAATTAATGGGAAATCTTTTCTAAACGGATGCCCCACGAACCCATAGTCAGTTAAAATTCGTCGTAAATCGGGATGTTCATCAAATAAAATTCCAAATAAATCGAAAGCTTCGCGTTCAAACCAATTTGCCGATTCCCATATATCCATCACGGATGCAATTTTCGGAGGATCACCATAAGGAAATGATCGAACTCTCAATCGCCAATTATTTTTCACCGACAGCAAATGATAAACTACTGCAAATCGAGATTTATTTTCTGATGATGCTGAAATGTGTTGGCTATTTTTTTCAACGCCCCGACTGTAACCCGTGAGTGTTGCATCTTGAGTTTGCCAATCGGATAATCCATAGTGTAAATAATCAACACCACAGACATCTATTAATTGTTCAAATTGAAAATCATTATCATCACGTAACGATAAACAAAAATCATGAAGATATTCGGGTAAAATTTCTACTGTCAGCTCACCGAATTTAATGTGCTGAGAGAGAAGCTGGCCTCCCCATTTTTCATTTAACTTTTGCTGTAAAATTTCGATATTCATAGCGTTTTACAATCTCTTATCGTTCAATTGTAGAATGACGACGAATTTTATTTTGCAATTGAATAATTCCATACACTAATGCTTCCGCAGTAGGAGGACATCCCGGCACATAAACATCCACAGGAACAATTCGATCACAACCACGTACAACAGAATACGCATAATGGTAATATCCACCACCATTAGCACAGGACCCCATCGATATCACATAGCGTGGCTCAGGCATTTGATCGTACACTTTACGAAATGCAGGGGCCATTTTATTGCATAATGTTCCTGCAACAATCATTAAATCCGATTGACGTGGACTCGGGCGAAATAATAATCCGAATCGATCAAGATCATATCGCGATGCTGCCGCATGCATCATCTCAACGGCGCAGCATGCTAATCCGAAAGACATTGGCCACAATGATCCACTACGTGCCCAACCAATGAGTTTATTGACAGAAGTGAGCATAAAACCTTGTGACTGTACTGCGGTTATTCCCATTCCAAGGCTCCTTTTTTCCACTCATAAATAAAGCCAACTATTAATACAGCGAGAAATACCATCATGGAAATAAAACCAAACCAACCAATTTTACGCAATGCGACTCCCCACGGAAATAAAAAGGCCGTTTCTAAATCGAAAATAATAAAGAGAATCGCGACAAGATAATAACGAACATCAAAAGGAATACGA
>CAYUMZ010000355.1:0-2077 GCA_964446105.1 uncultured Gammaproteobacteria bacterium
CGAATAACTTGGATTCATCACAATGGTGTTTTTTTGGTGCTAGAGATCTCGATCGCAGTTACCGTTGTTTAGAAAATTCAATATTTACACTAGAAGATCTGCAGGAATATCGACTAAATTGTGTAATAACAGGCAAACCTGATAATATCCCCTATGAAAGACTGCTATGGCGACTCAGACACTTACGTACTTTACTAAAACCTGTAGAGTATGAAAAGCTTATTCCTATCGAACAGTTTTTAGAAAATATCACTCGGGATCCGAATCGGAAAACGCTTCAGCAGTTGTGCCTTAAGGTCGTTGCACAAGACCCTTATCTTCGTTCTCAAGTTCATATCGACTCTTTAAAAGATCAATTGGATCTGATTCCCTGTCCTTATGGTAACCTTCACCCTGGCGGAGAACTAAGGTATCTGAATTATTTAGCAGGTAAAACTAAAAATAATACTGCGCGCCGTTTTGGGCAATATCTATTGCATTATCTATTTGGAAAGGCTTATCCTCAGTGTGAAGCTCCGAAATGGGAAGGTTTTGTTTTTAAAGCAGTCTGCGTAGGTTGCAGTGTATCCCTCCCTGTTCTAGCTATCTCGTACTTCATTGCATCAAGAAATTTTGATATAGTGTTCAACACTAATACATCAACATCAGTGAATGTTGATTGCTGGTACTATTCTTCTCATCCTGAATATATACCTTATGAAGACACCGCTGATTATACAAATTTCTGCCGAGTTTTCGTACCTGTTTTTGACCTAGCTTTTGTAGTTTTGTTAGTATGCATACTATTTACAATAATAATGTTCTTACTAAGGAATAGAGTTGATCACTTTGCGTATTTGCCGCTTAAAAAATTCGAGGATCTAGTAAACCGACATAATACTGGTGCGCCTATACGGATAGCTCATCGTCGTATTAATGAAGTAGTCGAGAGTATCGAGCAATTGGTTGACCAAAAAGTCAGCGAAGGTTATGACATCGAAGCAAGCAATCTGCTTCCGATGAATACCAGTACACATTCATTTTTTCAACGCAATCTAAATCAAGAAGCTCCATCACGCGGAACCCATGTACCGGCAAAATCCAATACTCCATCATTTAGCAATTTTAGGTAAAGGGCGATAGAGTAAAGGCATTTCTACTCTATTCAAGAGGGGGAGATAGAGATGGTGATGCATAATCCCTTACATCCTGGCTTAGTAGTCAAGGATGCTTTGATTGACAATACGGGTCTTACGGTTACCGAAGCTGCTGTCAGAATTGGAGTAACTCGGACGACCTTGTCACGTTTATTAAATGGCAGAGCAGGTATTAGTCCTGAGATGCTTTGCGTTTATCCAAATTCTTTGGAAATAGTATTGAGATCTGGGTTAATCTACAGGCGCAGTATGATGTCTGGCAAATTAAGCAGCATTCACATGAAATTGAAATCGATCGATTTGATGAAGCAGCCTTGTGTAAAATTAAACTGATAGCTTTACTCATTAACGATAATGTTTCTTGAAATATGGTAACATATATGCTACTAACGCTAGCATGGCAATTACAAAACATTTTCGTGAGACTTTTCTCGAGCGTGCGAGAAAAGATACAGCTTTTCGTCGTGAGATGCTGCGTGAATCTGTGGAATTAATGTTAAATGACGAGATAGATTCAGCGAAATCTTTGCTACGTGATTATATTAATGCAACAATTCAATTTAATATTTTATCAAAACATCTCCATCAAAATTCTAAAAGTATTCAAAGAATGTTAGGTCCATCGGGTAATCCAACCGCACGTAATTTATTTGCAATTATTTATACTTTACAGAATATTGAAGGTGTTCACTTGAAAGTTCGCCTATAAGATGGAAAGTTCATAACGGATCGCTGTTCCTCACGGAAAATTTGTTTTAAAGTATCCTATTGCTATAGGTTAAGGATGACCGATGAAAAAAAGAATTTATCATCAAAGAATGGCTGGTATCGATGAAGCCGGGCGTGGTCCGTTAGCGGGACCAGTGGTGGCTGCTGCGGTGATTATGCCTGATGTGCGTTCTTTGAGGGATTTGCGAGATTCCAAGTTAATGAAGGAATCA
>CAYUMZ010000356.1:0-2075 GCA_964446105.1 uncultured Gammaproteobacteria bacterium
TGGAGCAACTGATAAATTTGCAATATTTCCAGACTATGAGACAGGTCATGCAGCACTTTTAGATTGCTTGAAGACGACTTACGAAAATGCAACAATTGATGATTTGGTCAAGGCATATGCCCCAGCATCAGATGGAAATAATGTCAAAATATATACAAAATTTTTGCGTGATAAAACTGGCATAAGTGATAATAGAGTTGTAAAGGATTTCAATCCCGCCGAATTTAAAAAACTGTGGGAAGCTATTGAAAAGATGGAAGGTTATAAGGAAGGAACGATCACAGAGATATTGCCCGTTATAGCAGTACATAAAAATAAGAGCGGAATTCATGGCTATCATGTTAAAACACGAGGTTGGTTGTCTAAAAATGAATGCATATCATTATTGAAAAGGAATATGGTAGATCTAGTACTTTGTACATCTCGACTGAGACATGTATTTCTCCGAGCGAGAGTTGGCAGCATTGTTAACGGCAGCCTTCATCGATTAATTGTTAAGGATTTGAAATTAATTAATAAATGAAAATTATTATGAACTTACTTAAACAATATTCTGGTGTACACAAAAGAGTAGGATTTCTGGACTATTGCTATAAATTAGCTAAGTCAAATATTATTAATCATTCGCTTTGTGTCTTTTTTATTAGACCAATATTTTGTTTGGTGCTTAGGTACTTTTCTTCACGCGTAATTTATAGAATTATCGCTGTAATTTTAACCTATTTAATGGTTTCTTTGTCTTTTGCTGCACTTGCGAATAATAGCACACTGTACTACCAGCCTAAAGTTGTCAAATTAACCGGTCTAATAAGAGTTTTAACATTTCCAGGCCCACCAAACTATGAGAGTATAAGAAATGGCGATGCGATAGAGACATGCGGCTATCTTATTTTAAATAATCCCATCGATGTAGATTTGTTTCAAAATTTTCAAATAGGGAATGATGAGCTTGAAAAAAATGTAAAATTTATTCAACTTGTTATTCATAATGACAAGGATTGGCCTAAAATCAAGAATGGAAATGCTGTTGTAGTTTCTGGGCAGTTGTTTCATGCATTAACTGGGCATCATCATGCGAGAGTACTTCTTTTGGTTGAAAATGTTGCAGTAATATCTCAAGTTTATGATTACAAGAAACTGTCCATAACTAGGCAAGATAGAGAGTATTTAAATAATCAACATTGTATAGATGAAATTTAACCCTACTTCACTTTTTTTTGTAACTTGCGCAAGACAGTAAAAATAGCTATTTTCCTTTAGTTTAGTAAATTTTTGAGTTAGGAACGGGAGCAGCAATGACAAACAATGTGATTTATGGGATTCATGCGGTTCAAGCGAAGCTGAAACGGTCGCCGAGTTCGGTTAAACAGCTCTATGTGCTCAAAGGGCAGAGAAGCGGGCGTTTGGAGGGGCTGGTGGAACAGGCGAGGGAGCTGAAGATTGGTGTGAGCGAGTTGTCGCGTGAGGAGTTGGATAAGAAGGCTCAGGATGGGGTGCATCAGGGGATAGTGGCGGCTGTTGAGGCGAGTGCCGTGAGTGTGGTGAGCTTGGATGATGTGTTTGAAAAGACGGAAAATCTCTTTTTGTTGGTGCTTGATGGGGTTCAGGATCCTCATAATTTAGGGGCGTGTTTGAGGGTGGCTGATGCCGCGGGAGTGGATGCTGTGATTGCTCCTAAAGATCATGCGGTGAGTTTAACCCCGACAGTGCGAAAAGTGGCGAGTGGAGCCGCGGAAACTGTGCCTTATATCCAGGTGAGCAATCTTGCTCGGACACTGCAGGAGCTCAAAGATCGGGGTATTTGGCTGTATGGAGCAGCCGGAGAGGCCCAAGATTCCATCTATGATAAAAAGCTGGAACGCCCGCTGGCGCTAGTTTTGGGGGCTGAAGGCAAGGGTTTACGGCGTTTGACACGAGATCTTTGCGATTTTCTGGTGAAGATTCCTATGATGGGCACTGTGGACAGCTTGAATGTATCTGTTGCGACGGGGATTTGCTGCTTTGAGGTTGTGCGGCAAAATTCGTCGAAAAAATAAAAGGATTATGTTGAAGAATTATTATAAATATGTGAGAAT
>CAYUMZ010000357.1:0-2033 GCA_964446105.1 uncultured Gammaproteobacteria bacterium
CTACAATTGGATATATGCAATTAGCATTAGCACAAATTAGCATGAGCCTCAACACTATTGCAGGAAAAATAATAGCCCCACATTTTCCAATTTTCAGTTTGCTTACAATTCGATTTTTTTTGGCTTTCATCTTATTATCTATCTATTTGGCTTTTTTAAAATCGCCCGTTCTACTAGAGCTTAAAAAAATGAACAAATCAGAATGGGGCATCCTGATATTAAAATCTCTCTGTGGCGGATTTATATTCAATATCTTGGTTCTATATGGCTTGCAGTATACTTCAGCCTCTTCTGCAGGGATAGTTAATAGCTCACTTCCGGCTTTCGTTGCACTATTTTCATTTTTTATTCTGAAAGAGCGATTAACACGGATACAGCTCATTGCCATATTGTTAACGGCTATTGGGATTATCTTAATGAGCGCGGGAACTTTTATAGTACCCAAAGGAAATGAGTATTATGGGCTCATTATTATTTCACTCGCAATGATACCCTGCGCGTTATTTGTCATATTTTCTAAATTGATCAATAAATCTCTTACCCCCCTCTCAGCGGTACTCATGATGAATTTTATCAATGCAATATTATTCTTACCTTTTGCATTACACGAACCGTTAGATTCTTTTTATAACGCTTCTTTTGATCAATGGATATACATTCTTACCTATAGCGTAACAGGTAGTTTATTATTTTTTATCTTATGGTATAAAGGCATTTCCCGTACATCTGCTAGCACATCAGCATTATTTCTAGGAATAATGCCAATTTCCACTTGTTTAATTGCTTATTTCTTCTTGTCAGAAACTTTGTCACTTTATGAACTACTTGGAATGGTATGCGTTATTGCGTCAATCTACTTAGGAACCTTATTTCATGCTAGAAGCAAGTTCTCAGGTGAAAATACCTTGTCATTCAAATCGAATAAGCTCCAGTAATCTCTGATAATCAGCGGGAATTTCCGATTCCCACGTCATTTCCTTTTGTGTAACAGGATGTACTAATGTTAATCGAATTGCATGCAAAGCCTGCCTTCGAAAATTATGTAAATATTCACGTAAATTCTCTGCACAATTTGCCGGTATTTTTAATCGCCCACCATAAACCGGATCACCTAATACAGGATGATTACAATGAGCCATATGAACTCGAATTTGATGTGTTCTGCCGGTTTCTAATTTTACTGATAAACGGGTGTAATGCTTAAATTTTTCTTTAATTCGATAATGAGTGACCGCTGGTTTCCCTGATTCCACAATGGCCATTTTGGTTCTTTGTAAATGGTGTCGACCAATCGGCTCATCGACTGTGCCACCGGAAATCAATTCACCTTGAACTATCGTATCATACTCACGAATAACTGTTCGTTT
Source organism: uncultured Gammaproteobacteria bacterium (assembly GCA_964446105.1). Taxonomy (GTDB): domain Bacteria; phylum Pseudomonadota; class Gammaproteobacteria; order JAIEPX01; family JAIEPX01; genus JAIEPX01. The sequence continues at coordinate 1,368 of CAYUMZ010000357.1, forward strand.
TTGAAGCTGCGCAATTAACGAAGTATGAGCGGGCAATGTTCGCGCCACTACCATTATTCCCGAGGTATTTTTATCCAACCGATGGACGATACCGGCACGGGGTAATACGGCTAAGTGAGGATCATGATGAAGCAATGCATTCATCAAAGTACCTTCCCTATTCCCAGCTCCGGGATGCACAACCAACCCCGCAGGTTTGTTTAACACAATGATTGCCTCATCCTCGTAAATAATATCTAAAGCTATAGATTCAGGCATAAATCGATCGTCTTTCGTTAACTCTGCCTTGATCTCAATTTTTTGACCTTCATTCACCTTATCTCGAGGACGCAAAACTTTTCCGTCTACCCATACGACGTTATCGCGTATCCACTGCTTAAATTTCTCTCGAGAGTACTCCGGAAATGTCTTAGATAACACCTGATCCAGGCGTTGACCTGACAATTCTGGGGGCACTTCAGTGACCAAATGGATCATTTTCATTCTCAGTCCTCTTAGCATAATTCAATACAGCTTCTATAACCTTGATTCAATACTATCAATAAGTTACAATAATTTCATGAAGAATTCTATTCACAATACACTACAAGTCTGGAATATCCCCCTATTAGTAGAAGAATCTGCATTAGAACCTCTGCTGACAAAATTAACCCACGAGGAAATCAA
>CAYUMZ010000358.1:0-2021 GCA_964446105.1 uncultured Gammaproteobacteria bacterium
TGGATTTGACGCTCATCGACGCTGCCCGTGATCTAGGCGCCACTAAATTAACCGTTTTACGAAAAATTTTAATACCCATCACAATGCCGGGAATTTTAGCAGGTTCTATGATGGTTTTTTTACCTGCCATGACATTATTCTATATTCCTAATTTATTGGGTGGCGCAAAAAGTATGTTACTCGGGAATCTCATTCAGGAACAATTCTTATCTGCCAACAATTGGCCACTGGGCGCTACTAGCAGCGTATTGCTGATTATTTTTATGCTTCTTTTGGCTCATTGGTACTGGCAACGTAATCCTGATAGCGATAGGACAGAACTACTATGAATCGGGTTATCAAATATAGCTATCAGTCCCTGGTGTACGCTTTTCTGTACGTCCCTATCATCGTTATTCTCATTTTTTCGTTTAACGATACGTTGCGATCATTGCTCTGGCAAAGTTTTACATTTAAATGGTACCTGGAATTACTGCATGACACAGACTTACTCAGAGTATCTTGGCATTCTTTAATCGTCGGGATTTTATCCGCTACTTTTGCCGCCATTTTAGGCACTCTCACCGCTATTGGTTTGCATCGTTATCGATTTGTCGGACGTAAAGCAATGCACGGATTAATTTTCTTTTTAATCCTGGTACCGGATATTGTTTTCGCAGTTGCTTTATTGATGTTGTATAACTTCTTTAATTTTCCTTTAGGTTTTTGGTCCATTTTTCTGGCTCATACCAGTTTTTGCATGCCCTTTGTCACTGTGATTGTGTTAAGTCGCATCAAAAATCTCGATTCTGAACTTGTAGAAGCAGCCAAAGACCTTGGCGCCAGTGATAGCACAATTTTACGCAGGATTTTATTGCCTCTACTCCTCCCAGCGATTTTAGCAGGATGGCTGATTAGTTTTACCCTATCGCTCGATGACGTCATGATCAGTTTTTTTGTTTCAAGTCCCAACTTTCAAATATTACCGTTGAAAATTTATTCTATGGCCCGTTTAGGTGCCAGCCCAGAATTGAATGCGCTTTGTACGATCATTCTTGCCATCACCTTAATTTTAATTTTGGCTGCGCACTCATTTATGCGTAAAAAATCAATATAGGAGACGGGAAATGAAATGGCTATCTGTTATTTTTTCGCTCTGTTTTTACACACTCGTTCAAGCCGATACTCATGTTTTGAATGTGTATAATTGGTCTGATTTTTTACCCGCACATCTAATAAAACAATTTGAAAAAGAAACAGGAATCACAGTCAATTACGCTGAATTTGACAGCAATGAGACTTTATATACCAAAATAAAACACAGTAAATATGGTGATTACGATATCATCACACCCAGTAGTTATATGGTTGATAGAATGAGACAAGAAGGGTTACTACATCCTATCGATAAAACGTTATTAACCAATTGGCATCATCTTGATCCCTATTTTCTTAATCGAGATTACGACCCTGATAATAAATTTTCAGTGCCTTATTTATGGAGTTCGACTGGGATTGCAATCAACACTCTTTATCATAACCCTAAAGAGATAACAAAATTTTCAGACTTATGGCAACCCAAATTTCGCAAACAATTGCTAGCGCTGGATGATTTACGTGATTGTTTCACGATAGCCCTATTTAAATTAGGCGATGATATTAATACGTTAAACCCCGATACCATAAAAGAAGCGTACCGTGCCCTGATTGATCTGATGCCAAACATCCGAGTATTCAATAGTTCAGCCGTGGCTAATATGTTTATTGACGAAGACATCACTATCGGCACTGCATGGGGAGGCGACACGTATCTAGCAAGCCGCGAAAATCCTCATATCACGTTTATTTATCCTCAAGAAGGTTTTCAAATCAGTCTTGATTGCTTAGTGATTCCAGCGAATGCACAACATGTAAAAGAAGCTCATCAATTCATTAATTTTCTTTTACGACCTGAAATAATCAGCCAAATCCCTCCCAGAATCGGTTACGCTACGCCTAATAAAACCGCTAATCAATTATTACCTGAAAATTTACGTCACAAT
>CAYUMZ010000359.1:0-1988 GCA_964446105.1 uncultured Gammaproteobacteria bacterium
AGAGCCCAATCCTGAAGATAACCCTGCTTCGATGAATATGGTGTTATTACCTACTGGGCAAGTCTTTCTAACGGATATCGCAACCGGCTATACGGGGGTGTATACCTCTGGCGACACTAGCCACAATCCAGCTTGGGAGCCAAAGATTACGGCTGCTCCAGGGGTGGTACAACCAGGTAAGACCTATCCTATCAACGGTGTGTTATTTAATGGTATGTCCTCAGCAAGCCATGGCTCAGATGATGGCCAATCGGCAACTAACTATCCGTTGGTCAGAATCACTATGAATGCGACGCATCATGTGTTCTATGCAAGAACCCATGACCACAGCTTCATGGGGGTTGCTGCAGTCAACAAAAACGTTCAAACTTTCTTCGATGTACCTAAAGTTTGGGCGGGCCATAACATGGAAACCGGTCCGGCTGTCATTGAAGTTATAGCCAATGGTATTCCTTCTAAACCAAGAGCTATTACTGTAAAAAACGCCAAGGATGAATAAAAGAAATAATAATGCTGATTTCCTGCTGATGCCAACAAAGCATCAGCAGGAAAAAGCTAAATGTCTAAATGTCGTAAATGTCGTCGTATCTTGAGTTGTTAGTACTTTGAGAGGATCGTAATTTTATTTAACTAATTATTAAATTGAGAATGCTACCTTTTGCTATAATTGTTTCATATTATAAGCTCCGCGAAATTTTTTCAGTTGCTAACTAATTTTTTTCATCATGAGGATTTTTTTGTCTGATTTTTAAATATTGAATGTGCTCAATACGAATTTATTTTGTTATTAAGGCTTGCTCAGGAAGGCTTATATCTATCAAAAAATAGTAGTATCAGAAGGTTTTTGCATTAGCATGAACATTGGTTTTCAGAAAGTACTAACAACTCGAGATGCTTCACCATTTCGCGCTTGCTTCATACAAACAGGCCATGGTACTCTAACTTTTTTATATAATTGGGAGAAAACTATGCGATCCTATACTGATATGTGTCTTGATGGGCCTGTAGATCATGAAGGTGCTTGGGAAATCATAAAATTTGAAGAACCCTGTATAATCTCTTCAGTAAAAATTATTCGTCAAACAGGTTGGGATGGGAAACGATTCGGCGACATCAGAGCGGTTGAGTTTCGTAATGTTCCATCTGAAGAAGATTTGCGTAAAACAGGAACAATGGAAAATTCGTTGAAATGGAAAGGGGCAGGTTATAATTATGATTATACTGTAGATCCACTTTCAAAACATGTTTTTATTGAATATTTGGTCCAGTTTAATAAAGACATTATCAATCAAATGCAAGCTTATTTAGGTTCAAATTATCCGAAGCAAATCTCGGATGTTTCAGAAGCTCCTGTTGTTACAGTAAAGTGATACTAATCTTTGCTCACGATTGGCCCTTAGTCAGATAAGATTGAGGGCAATCTGGGTTGATAGTTTACGCATAGTTTGACCTATTAAGGTTAGCTTCTATGATCATTAAAAAAGAATCTGAATCACCGCCAGCCAATCAACGACGATTTGATTCGCTGGCAATTTTGATTCAAGGTAACGAAGTATGTAGTGCTTGTTGTTTTGGTGGTGGCCATCTTATTTTTTCAAATAATTTAGGCTTAAGGACATCCTTTTTCAATCTCGTTCTTGCCTTTTTACAGACAGTCGCTCGGAAAAGCAGAGAAGAGTCTGATTATGCAAATTTTTTAAAATTTGTTCTAGAATTAAAAACAAAACTTCGCGGTTATGCCAATAATCAAGTTGCGCTTATGCGGACAAGCAAAATATATGCTACTCGATTTAAAGTGGCTCTCAATAAGGTTACTCGTTCACTTTATCTCGCTTATCATGATCCCAATCATCCAACCGCTTTTTCTATTGAAATGGCTGAAGCGATACGTCTGGGACAAATAATTTTTTTGAAAAGAGATTCCAAACGAGCACAAAAAAATCTACCCCATGCTGAATTACAAATTGTTGATTATATTTTTGCGAATC
>CAYUMZ010000360.1:0-1983 GCA_964446105.1 uncultured Gammaproteobacteria bacterium
GTCTGGCTGGTGCTTTTCAAATACTGTATTTGATAACAGGTTCAATGTCGATTCAAACCATTATTCAAATAGAATTACATCCTACACAACAATTAATTCTCAGTATTGCTTTAGTCTTAATGTTATTGGCAGCGATGGCCCAATCTGCCATCTGGCCGTTTCATCGATGGCTGCTGAGTTCCTTAAATTCTCCAACGCCAGTGTCCGCGATGATGCACGCGGGCCTTATTAATGGAGGTGGATTTTTATTGGCACGTTTTGGACAACTATTCCTCATGGAGAAGAGGCTGTTATTGGTTGTATTTAGTTTGGGTTTAATCAGCGCCATATTAGGTACCGTTTATAAATTAATTCAAAATGACATTAAAAGAATGTTGGCCTGTTCAACAATGGCTCAAATGGGATTTATGCTGATGCAATGTGGTTTAGGATTATTTCCAGCTGCAGTCGCACATTTATGCTGGCATGGCCTGTTTAAGGCGGCATTATTTCTAGGTGCAGGCAGTGCGGCTCAAGATAAAAAAGAAATGTTAAAAGATAGCCCTAGAGCGATAATATTACTGTTGTCCATTCTATGCGGAATAGTAGGAAGTTATTTCTTTGCGCTTTCAAGCGGAAAAGAATGGTTCAGTGCGGACACAACATTTGTATTGGTTGTGGTAGCATTTTTAACAGCGGCTCAGTTTTCACTAACACTACTACGTTCACTTAGAAAAAATTATTTACCATTGGCTCTATTGCTGAGTATAGCGGTAGGATCATCTTACGGTTTGAGTGTTTCTCTTATCACGAATTGGCTAGTACCGCTTAATTTATCGGAAGCTCAACCACTAAATGTAGTTCATATATTAGCTATCTCGGTGTTGGCTCTAGGGTGGCTTGCTATCCAGTATAAGAGTGATTTAAGAAAAATTTTTTGGTTGAGAAATTATTTAAGACCCCTTTTTGTTAAGAGCTTGAATGCTAGTCAACCTCATCCGAGTACGATTACTGCTCACCGAAATCATTACCATTATTAAGGAGATATCATGAAAACTCAGATTCGAAATGTTGTTGAAACTACAGGAAGTACTAATTTTACTTTGTATAAAAACACTGTAAAACCACTAAAAGAAATTGTTTTAGAAGCGTGGGAAGTAATACCACCGGTTTGGCCATTGGAAAATATTATCGCCTGTAATCCTTTGCATGGGTTAGAATCATTGCCGTTTGAAAAAGCATGCGAAGCAGGCCTTAATTACTTTCAGCGCTCAGATATACCGGAACCATTGAGCAATATTAATCGTGAGACCATTAAGTGGTGTCAAGTTCTTTTTGACCGGGGGCAAGCAACATTATCAATGCCGGATAGACAAAAAGGCTTGTATCAGGCTTGGCTAGAATTAGCGCTTTACGATCAGAAATTACATAATAATGATTCGTCGAAAATCCTGAAATTAAAAAGTCTGCCTGGAAATTCCTACGAAGCTATAGAGAATCTTTTGAGTTTATTAGAGATACCTTTTTCTTTATCTAAAGATGTGTTGTTAATTTTATTAACATCTTTGCCGGGATGGGCGGGATATATCAAATACCGAACTGAATGGGAGCCCAGAGAATTGCATAAAAACTCTCCTATCACAGCGTATGATTTTTTGGCCATCAGACTTGCAATGTCTCTGCTGCTATGGCCAGAAATTGGGCAGTTTTGTGTGAATTCAAAAAATCAATCTTTAGATACTAGAGTTATTAGTGAGAAAATAAAGCGAATGCATGTACAAGAAGAGGGCTATTTATCTTCACTACTTCCTTTGTTAAGATATCAAGCAAAAGCTAATAATGATAATAGCACGAAAAAAAACTTTGATGCTCAATTAGTATTTTGTATTGATGTTCGATCTGAGCCATTCCGTCTCGCTCTTGAACAAGCGGGTAATTACGAAACGTTCGGCTTTGCCGGATTTTTTGGTCTTCCAGTAAAAGTGAAGCAAATTGCCGAGGGTG
>CAYUMZ010000361.1:0-1976 GCA_964446105.1 uncultured Gammaproteobacteria bacterium
AGGTTAGGGAGGCATTTTACTCAGGAATCTGTGATCCTAGGTCAAGCTTATTCAAAACCAGACGTACCATTGCCGATTAGGGCATCCAATCCGAATTGGGAGCAATTAAGGGCTGCTGCAGAGAAATTACAACGTGAAATAGCGATTGATAATTCTGCGGATCGCGATTCTGGATCAGAAAAACCAAATCCATAAATTCAATAGACGCCCAGTCCTTTCAGTGATGCTGTTCATAACAGCAGTGCTTCTAATGTATTAAAATAGATTTCGGTGAGATTTCTTAATTCGTTTACCGTAGTGTGTTCATTAACTTGATGAATACTTGCATTAATCACTCCAAATTCAATAACTTGTGCTCCTGTTTTTGCGATAAATCGTCCGTCGGATGTGCCGCCCGTTGTGCTTAATTGCGGTGTAATGCTCGTTGTTTTTTTTATAGCGTCAGTCAGAGCTTGAGTTAATTTTCCAGGATGTGTAATAAATGGCTCTGCACCGTGAGTCCATTGAATATCAAAATTAAGTTGATAATCTTTAAGTGTCTTCTCAATGCGATCTTTAATTTTTTCGGCGGTTTGTACAGGAGAATATCGTAAGTTAAAATGGGCTTCTAATTTTCCAGGAATAACATTGCCAGCGCCTGTCCCGCTATGAATATTAGAAAATTGTAACGAGGTGGGTTGAAAATATTCGTCGCCATTATCCCAATTAATTTCAGAAATAGCATGCAGTACCATGAATGATCGATGTATAGGATTATCCGCTAGATGGGGATACGCAATATGACCTTGTTTTCCATGAATGGTTAATTTTCCTGATAATGATCCGCGACGTCCGTTTTTAATGGTGTCTCCAAATTGTTTGTCACTAGTTGCTTCACCTACAATACAATAATCGATTGCACTATCGGAAGGGGATAAATTGGCCAGCACTTTTTGAGTTCCCTCTGTCGCATCACCTTCTTCGTCACTCGTAATTAAAAATGCTATTGATCCAGAATGATTAGGATATTGTGTTACGAATTTTTCAGTAGCACAAACCATTGCTGCGACACCCGTTTTCATATCAGCTGCACCACGTCCGTAAAGTTTTCCATCAATAATTGTTGGTTCGAATGGAGGAGTTTTCCACGCATCAAGTGGGCCTGGTGGAACGACATCAGTATGACCACACAATACGAGCAGCGGAGCAGAAGTTCCTCGTCGTGCCCAAAGGTTTTTGACATTGCCAAAAGGATAGTGGGTAATATTAAATCCGTACTTTTCTAAGCGAGCAGCGATGATTGTTTGGCAAGCGCCATCTTCGGGAGTAATAGAGGATTCGCGTATGAGTTGCTGGGCAAGTTCGAGGGTTTCCATAAGGCTATATTCCAGGTGCATTGTTGATACAGTTGAAATTTAACAAAATCGACTACAAGTTACAATGGACCCTGCAAGGTAATCCTAGATTGTTTGTGCAACTATCTAGGTAACTTATACCCTCTATAAAAAATGATCGATTTAATGTATAATACGCTCTTTGATTGGTGAGGAGGTAAGCGTATGGAAGTGCAAGAAGAGATCAGTGCCATTGTGGTTATTTATGACCATGATAATAGTCTCACAAAACAACACAGTGAAGGTGCAAGAAGACGCCGCTCCTTTGAAAAACCCTCCTACGAAGCTAATTTGCGAGTATTGCCGTTTTTGCGATCGCATATTCAAACAATACGAACGTGTAAAAAGAAAAAAGTATTTGTGGCTGCTGCAACTTTAGGTGAATTTGAAGAACGTGTGATTGAGTCATGGAAATCGCTCGGCGTAGAAAGAAAAGATTTATTTCTTTGCGCGAAGTTCATCGATGAATTGAGGCTAAAAACTGAAGGGAAAAGTTTCCATATTGTTAATATTCTTTTACAAATTTATTTATTATATCCCCATGTGAAGATTGAGCATGTTTATGTTGTAGATGATTCAGTTGTAGTTCTGAATGCATTAGCT
>CAYUMZ010000362.1:0-1975 GCA_964446105.1 uncultured Gammaproteobacteria bacterium
ATCCAATTCGATGCATCGGTGATACAGTATTATTAGCGCCAACGAAGCCCGTTGAATTTACACCCGAGGAAGATATTGAGGGGTGCATACGTAAAATGCTAAAATTACTGCACGATCATTGTGGCGTTGGTATTGCTGCAAATCAATGCGGGAATATTCCTCGACCGGTACCCAGCATCATTATCATCAATCCTGTCAATCCAGAAATAAAAATCAGAGCTCGAGTCAGGTATCCTAATGAATACGTCCCAGAAACTGAAATTTTGATTAATCCTGTGATTATTGAGCGCTCAGAAAAAACACATTGTCCTGGTGAAGGTTGTCTGAGTATTCCCTGTCCGTTTCGAGGAAAAGTGAAGCGGCATCAATGGATAGTGGTTCGATATTATGATATTCACGGTAACATGCATGAAAAAAAACATTCTGATATGACGGCACAGATTATTCAACATGAAACAGATCATTTACACGACATTCTATTTTTTCATAAGCTTCTACAAGAAATCAACGCAAAACAAAAGAAGATTTTTATTGAACTCATCGATGAAGTGCTTAGCCATCCTCAGTCCTTACCCGAACTTCCTGCCGGAATCTATTTTTCTTTTGATCGTGATGAAGAAGGTCAGTTGTTGATAAGGGAAGAGTATATTCTACATGCCTTGTCTCAATTGGATCCTACTCTACTCCACATCATCAGAGAAACAACGTTACGGAGCTGATCGTACAGGAGTTCCTGCTATTGATAGTTATAAGAGCCTGGCGTAGTATTCCCCTCTAGGTAACAACAACGGACAGGACACCCTCATGACATTCAAAACCAAATGCCTCATGTTAGCAGGCGCAATGCTAACCGCCTTCAGTATTTCAACACTCACTGCCGCTGAAAATACTGAATCAATCAACGACTCAATCAATCAGTTTATTGAAAAAATGGTTGTTAAACATCACTTCGACGAGGCGTATTTAAAAAATTTATTTAGCCAAATTCATATAGACCCTGTGGTCGTAGATAAAATGAATAAACCCTATGAAGCAAAACCTTGGACCGAGTATAAAGATTTTTTTATCAGTGATGAAAGAGTCAATCTCGGTGTACAATATTGGCAATCGCATTCCAAAGAATTAGCACATGCAGAAAAAACGTATGGAGTTCCTGCCAGTATCATTGTAGCAATTATCGGTGTTGAGTCAAAATATGGAACTAAGCAAGGTGATTTTCCCATTTTTCAATCGCTAGCAACCTTAGCGTTCAATTATCCCAGTCGCGCACCTTTTTTTACCAGTGAGCTTGAAAATTATTTACTGCTAACCCAAGAACAAAATTTCAACCCTCTTTCCATTAAAGGTTCTCACGCAGGCGCTATCGGTAAACCTCAATTTATGCCAAGCAGTTACCGTCATTATGCCGTTGCCTTAGATGGCAGCAAACACGCTGATCTCATAAACAACGATGGTGATGTCATTACGAGTGTTGCTAATTATTTTAAACGTAATGGTTGGACACAAAATCAACTCATCGTGTTACCAGCAAAAGCAACGAAAAGTGCAATGAATTCAATTAAACAAGAACCCCTAAAGCTTAATTCTACCTTGGGTGAGTTAAAAAAATTAGGTGTTACTGTCGATGAAAAATTACCTGCAGATACTAAAGCAAGCTTTTTCTCTGTAGAATACAATCATCAACCCCAATATTGGGTAGCCTTAAATAATTTTGAAGCAATCACGCGTTACAATCATAATATGCAATACGCATTAGTCGTTTATGAATTTTCTAAAGCCATTGAAAATAAACGACTTACCACTCAAAGAGAAAACAGTGAGCAAGAAACCTGATATTAAACTCACTGAGGCGATAGAAAAACATCAGCAAGGATCTTGGAAAGAAGCTGAAAAGCTGTATCAACAATTCCTTGCTGATAACCCACGAAGTACAGATGTTTTACATCTACTAGGAATTTTACATGGTCAACAAGGG
>CAYUMZ010000363.1:0-1970 GCA_964446105.1 uncultured Gammaproteobacteria bacterium
AACCATCTTACAACCATTAGCACCTTCGGATTGCGCAATTTCATTTTGATGATGAGGAAATACGAGGTCCATCCCACCTCCATGAATGTCAAAATGTTTCCCCAAAGTCTCGGTAGACATCGCAGAACATTCTATATGCCACCCTGGTCGTCCTTCGCCCCAAGGTGAAGACCAATGCGGCTCACCCTGTTTGGCAATTTTCCATAATACAAAGTCTAATGGTTCACGTTTGACTTCCGTCACATCGACACGGTGACCGGCTTGCAATTTTTCTAAATCTTGATGTGCGAGCTCACCATAATTTTTAAATTTATTCACTGAATAATACACATCACCATTGTCAGCAATATACGCATAATTTAGTTTAAGTAATGATTCTATCATTTTGATAATATTTGAAATATGTTGAGTTGCACGGGGTTCCAAATTAGGTGATAAGACACCCAATGCTGCCTCATCTTCGTGCATGGCAACGATGTTACGTTCAGTTAATGAATCGATGGGTTCGTTGTTTTCATTGGCTCGCTGAATAATTTTATCATCAATATCGGTGATGTTACGAACATAGGTCACATCATATCCAGCATAGCGACAATATCGTGAAACCATATCAAAGACCACAAAAATCCGCTCATGACCAATATGACAAAAATCGTAAACCGTCATGCCACATACATACAGCCCAATTTTACCGGGAACCAGAGGCACAAACTCCTCTTTTTGCTGGGTTAAACTATTGTAGATTTTAAGCATCCTTCACCTTTAATGTCATAAACAATTGGGGCAAGAATACCAGCACTATGGGGTCAAGTCTAAGATTGCTACTTTCTTTGAGTAACGATTTAAGAGATTCCACAGGATACTCCACCCTTTCAGGTCTCACGTTAACCTCTGGAGCGAATATACTCGAAGCGTGGCGAAAACGTAATCCCCAAAAAAAAGCCAGGCGAACCTGGCTTTTTAATTGAAACAATAATTATCTTGTTACGCTTGGCACTACAGTCGACTCCTGGACTCGAGCAGCTTCTGCTTTTGCAAGATTACGACCATGTCCAAAGAATCCACCACCAAAAGCCAAGGCGAATAATCCACCGCTAACCATACCCGCACCTGCATTAGCACCAATCACACCGACAGGAGCTAATACAACTGTAGAGATCAGACCCATACTAACTACCATTGCTAAAGCGCCCAACAAAGTTGATAGTGCGCCCAGTACCATTGAAGCAACACCAATTGCCTTATTCACAAACGCTGAATCCATAAAATCGGGATGTTGGATAGGTAAATTACCAGCCGGAACCTTTTGCTCTAATGCAGCGCTTTGCTGCTCTAAAACAGCAATGTATTGTTGCATGAAGTATGTACAATCTTCGATATTCTCGATAAGTGTGTCTCGAGTTGCTTTATTAGTAACAAGAGCATCTATAGAATTTTCAAATAAGCAACTTTCTACAGCACCAACTGCTCCCACTGCAGCTTTTGCTAGGTCTTCTAATGTATCTATAGAATCACTAGCAATTCGTATTGCGTCTTTGATGTCTTTTTTATAATCATTAAAAGCAGCTATAGCAGCTTCTAACCGCCTCTTCGTTTCAGCTACATCTTCTACCGATGGCTGTGATGCTTCATCAACACGAGCAGCAATACTCAATCCATCTTCCATTCTGATATGTTCTGGAGCTTCAAATTTCTTCTGTTTCATGCCTATACACCTCAATATTAATTAAAAGTACAGGCATTATATTATTAAATACTATAAATGTCAACTGTTTTATGCTAATAATTGTTAATATATTACTATTATGTGATAAACCTCTAAAAATCCCGCCATTCCGGCCTTTCAGCCAGTCGATTTGGGCACAATATAAGCCTCGAAGTGGTAAAACGTTCAGATTTTAGTCCAGCTCGCGTGAAAAATGGGATTCAAAAAGCGGAGTTTACATGCCAGTAAATGAGCATTTTTGAAT
>CAYUMZ010000364.1:0-1944 GCA_964446105.1 uncultured Gammaproteobacteria bacterium
TATTCAATTAGTCAATCCCATCAATTTTGATGCACCTGACCATGAACCGGTAGATTTATTATTTGGTTTACTCATGCCAGTCGAAAATACGGCCGAGCATTTAAAAATTCTTTCAAAACTCGCTGAACTTTTTTCTGTAAAATCATTTCGTGAACAATTACGCGATGCCGAAACTGATGAAGAACTGTACAGAATTGTGACAGGGAAAATAGCATGACTTCACAAACAACAACCGGCTTATTAATGAGCATTTATAACCAAGGTATTTTTATCATTGGTCCCAGTGGAATTGGAAAAAGTGAACTTGCACTTTCACTCATCGATCGAGGTCATCAACTCGTGAGCGACGATGCAGTGACACTCGAAAAAATCAACGATCAACTGTTTGGATGTTCACCCAATATACTTTTTGGCTGCTTAAATATCCGTGAATTAGGTGTTATTCACATTGAACAATATTATGGCGTAAGCGCTTTATGCAAAAAATCCACCGTGGATCTCATTATCGATTTATTACCGTCAGAACCAAAACAACCACTGAATCCTTTACCCTTAGAATACACCAATCATGTCATACTCGATGTTGAACTACCTTATGTACAACTAACAGCTGCTCCTGCTCGAAACCTTGCACTTCTTGTTGAATTAGCAACTATGCAAGCCATCCAGCGCAAAAAAGGGTTTGATTTTAATCAAACATTTATTGCTAAAACCAATGAAAATATGGGACAACCCTCATGAGTGTTGCAATTTTAATCGTCAGCCACCATAACATAGGAAAAGCGCTAGCAGATGCTGTTGAGACTTCATTTAACCATCAATTACCTTTAACATTGTCAACTGTCGGTGTTCCATCTGATGCAGACCCTGATAAATTAAAACTGTTAGTAAAAAATGCCATTGCAAAACTTGATACCGGTGATGGTGTTTTAATCCTAACGGATTTATATGGTTCTACACCTTCTAATATTTGCAAAGATAATCTCGAAAGTAGTCACGTTCGAATTGTTACTGGTTTAAATTTACCTATGTTAGTACGTGTGATGAACTATCCCACTTTATCTCTCGATGAAATTGCGGCAAATGCAGTGGCTGGTGGACAAGGTGGAATTGTTGACTGTCGTTCTGTAGACTCGGATAAAAATAATGCTGCGTGAAAAAGTCACCATCATCAACAAATTGGGATTACATGCGCGAGCATCTATAAAACTCGTCAAGCTTGCCAGTCATTTTTCTGCTGAATCACAACTGACTCGCGACAACAAAACCGTCAATTGCAAAAGCATTATGGGAATCATGATGCTCGGTGCCTCCCAAGGCACCGAACTAGAACTCACTGTCGAGGGACCCGACGAACTCGACGCCCTCACTCAAATCAAAGCCCTAATCCAAAATCGCTTCGATGAAGCAGAATAATGACTACTTATTTAGCCGGTCAATGCCATAAGTATAACACAAATAAATAAGAATACTATAAAAGTGAATTGAATTTTTCTATAAGTCATCATCCATTTCATAAATCGTGGAGCATCTTCCCATTGTTTATTGAAACGATCACTAAGATATGGCCACATAAAAGTTGGCATTAAATAAAGCAGGTAGCGATTTCTTTCAAAAACATTTGGAGGACTTTCTTTTGGGGCACCTTCTATAAATATTTTTGCTTTTGTCGTAGTTTCATCCTCGTCTAATTCATCATAGGTTGCTTTCTGAACACCTAATTGCGCTATGACTGACTCAATGTTAGCAACTATATCCTCCGTATATTGGATTATATACGCTGATCTTCCATTGTTTTTGAATATATTGAGCCTATCTTTAATCTCATTAAGAATCTGAACGACACGTAAAACATCCTTTTTCATATCGATATTAGGATAGTTGTTCGAAATTAATAGATTGATTTTCTTTAGCACCTCAATTAGCTCATCATCAGACATATAA
>CAYUMZ010000365.1:0-1934 GCA_964446105.1 uncultured Gammaproteobacteria bacterium
GCTCCCGTTTCCAAATAAATATTGGCTTTTTCAGAAGACATTTCCTTTTTAGCAACACTGTAACCATACCTTATGCTATCGATAAAGCCGAGCTTGATATCTTTCCCCCTGGAAGGTAATGGTTTCCCGGGAAATTGCTCTGAAAAATTTTGTCTGGCTTCTTCTTTTATTTCATTACGACGCTCTGCAACTGCATCAAAAAATTGAGGAAAAAGACCTAAACCTGGTCTTGATGGTTGAGGTGGCTCTACTGATTTTGGCAGCGGCTGTCCGCTCGTCTCTGTAGCAGCAGCTACAGTTGAAACAGGTTCTTTCTTTTCGAGTTTTTCTTTTAGGCCCGCAGCGGAAACGGCAGTGGCTTGAGGAATTGCCTCTACATGGGCTTCTTCTTTTCCTTTGGTTGGTTTAGGAGCTTCTACAGACTCTCTTACAACGTCTTCGGCTTTGGCCTCTTGAGTTTCGTGAGGTTCGGCAGGTGGTGGAATAGGAGGGGCAGCCGTTTGTGTTGCAGTCGATATTTTCTCAGACAGCTGGGGCATATCCATCCCAGCAAGGGCTGCATCGATGCTGATATCTGCCAATTTGGCAGGAGCAGTAAGCGCTTGCATAAATTGTTTATTGTGGCTCATCTCGCTGAGATGATTGCGGATTTTATTAGCAAGCCTAGCATTGATGGTCTTGTCGGATCGCGACGCTTTATCTAATAATTTATCGAGAGCATTGAGAGAATTTGAAAGTTCAGGCGTAATAGGATTCTTAAAGGGCGTTTTTTTGAATGCTTTAATAGTCTCTGATAGCGCTTTTATCTCAGTGATATTCATTTGATCGCTACTCATCGTAGCATTGTTGATCGATTGAGCCAATTGTTTGCCAAGATCGTCTTCTGTATAAGCGCGAGCAACAATATGTGTCGGTAATCCTGAATCACCTATCCGGACGGGAGGCGCTTGCGGTGGTTGAGATGTCTCTTGAATACTGGGTAAATTGGGGTATTTTTGTTTTAGATTCGCCTGCGCTCCTTCTAGTTCTGCATGAAATACTGCCAACATTTTATCATTGGGAACTTCATGTACATCGGATGCGATAACAATAAAGTCTTCGATATCTTTAAGGCCTACCCTTGCATTTGCTGCTTGGACGAGAACATCATTCATGAGTTGTGAAAATCGGGGATCTTTATTCTTAGCCATCACCATGATAGATACTGCTTCAACCATTTTGTTTACAGCATTCGCTGTACCTTGTTGATATCTTTCTAACTGATCGAATGAAGTCGATGTTATGTTGGCTGATACTAATTCGGCATTGATAAGGCTGTCCCAAGCCGCTTTTGTTTTGGGGTTTTCTTGAACGGGTGGGGCGGGAGCTGCCATTGCAGCTGTCGTGACGGGGCTTGCGGTACTTGTAGCATTATCGTTCTGAACTGTTTTGGACTCTTCCTGCTGACGCGCCTCTACCAGGCCTTCCGCATTTGACTTACCAACTCCTGAGTCAGGAATCTTTCTTTCATCGGGTTTAAGGTTTTTCTTCATGATACACGCCTCCTCTTACATACCAAGCTCAACTCCACTATTCATCAGGGCTTCAGCGTATACCAGACTGTTTGGTTTTTGTCTCACTTTAAGTACAGCATCTGATAAATACCTCGTTATTTTAAGCGTAGCATATAATCTTATTTTTTGCTGGGCGAGCCCGGTCCTGCAAATCAAACTATCCTTGGTGCTAGAGGGTGGCATAAGAACTTAAAGCGATACTAACGGTAGCCTATGGATCTCTACTGGCTATTATTGAAGAAATCAATAGCTTGATTTTTGTTGAGAACTTTTAGTGGAATCCTTTTTTGTGGAAACACATCATTTTTATTTCATCCAATACCTTAGTCTGATTTTCGGCGCTTTCAAGATAGTCCCTCACCGAGTGCCCTGAATTGTCAT
>CAYUMZ010000366.1:0-1924 GCA_964446105.1 uncultured Gammaproteobacteria bacterium
GGTGTAGGTGCAGAAATTGCTGCCATTGTTGCTGAACATGCCCTCACCTCTCTAGTGGCACCCATTCATCGAGTCACCGGATTTGATACTGTCATGCCCTACTACAAACTTGAAAACTTTTACATGCCCAGCGTCACCCGTATAATGGCAAGCGCAAAACAATTAATGGAGTTCGCATGAAGATTTTTTACTTACCCGATTTGGGGGAAGGATTGCACGAGGCTGAAATTCGTGAATGGCTGGTAAAAGAAGGCGATCACGTATCTGAAGATCAACCGATTGTCGCAATGGAAACCGCTAAAGCGTTGCTTGATGTACCCTCTCCGTTTACCGGCACTATTGCTAAATTACATGGTAGTCCCGGTGATTTAATTAAAACCGGCGCTCCATTAGTCAGTTTTAATGCTGATGCTCAATCCACTCATGAAGTAGAACCCCATAGAAAAGATGCGGGTACTGTCGTTGGGAATATCCAAGTGGGTGATACTATTCTTCAAGAAAGCGCTACTGGCATCAGACCTGCAGCAGCTCAAGGTGTACGTATCAAAGCGAGCCCTGCTGTACGTAAATTAGCCAATGATTTAGGCGTAGATTTAAATAATGTTACACCCACAGGACCTGGTGGATCCATCACATCTGAGGATGTGAGTTCGGCTGCAAAAAGCAATTCTTCGACTAATAATCAAGCAACTCAAAGTTCGAACAATGTTGCTGCTCCTGCAGGATTTACTGCACTCCACGGTGTCACTCGCAGCATGGCAATTAATATGGCATTGGCCCAACAAACTGTCGCGCCAGTGACATTAGTAGACGATGCCGATATTCAACATTTTGGACCCAATGAAGACATTAGCGTACGCATTATGCGCGCAGTACAACATGCGTGCGAACAAGTGCCTAAATTAAATGCCCATTTTCACGGAAAATCGTTAAGCTACAAACTCATTAAAGAAATTAATCTCGCCATTGCTGTTGATACTGAAGCAGGACTATACGCACCGGTAATAAAAGATATTGCGAATAAAACTGATTTAGAATTGCGCGAGAAAATTAATGAATTTAAAACTCACGCAAAAAAACAAGATTTCCCACCCGCTGATCTTCAAGGTGCGACGATTTCATTATCGAATTTTGGCGTATTTGTTGGGCGCTATGCGAGCCCTATTATTGTTCCGCCCACTGTTGCAATCATTGGAATAGGGAAATTACGCGAAGCCGTTGTTGTTGAAAATGGTGCACCTGCTGTCCATAAAATTTTGCCGATTTCCATTACGGTCGATCATCGACTGATCACGGGCGGCGAAGCAGCACGATTTTTGGCAGCTCTTATTAATTCTCTCCAACAATAAATCGTCTTTGATGGATCAACTCTAAACCCGAGGCGATAATGGGGTTTGAGGTTTAGTTTTAGTTTCTTCGAAGAAGGTTTTCAGCGCCATATTATTTCTTTGAGAAATAAGCGGAATATTTTGAGTACGGATTGCTTTATTCAACAGTTTTTCACACTGATCAATAGCCAAAAAAGTTTGATGCCGAGCATGTGTTTCTTCAGCTCCGTTTCGTTTAGCTTGTTGATATTCTAAATACTCTGGACTGGTTTTGATAATATCAATTCGATTTCTTAATATATTTTTCCCCGTTTCACTCATAGAGCAATCTGCTCCGCGGTCGGAAATTGTCTTAAGTGCCACATCAATCGGATGTAGCAATGCTACATTTTTTGAAACAGGTTGAATATTCGAGATGATCTTATTCCAATAATCTCGTTGCAATGATACTTCGCCTCCCACTTTTTTGAAGATTGTATTGAATTTATTAAAGTCTTTCTTAAATTGTTCATATTGTATTTCTACAGCTGGACTCAACTTTAGAGATGGAGGACCTGCCGCTCCTTTACGCAATCGGTCTACTCGTTCTATAAAAT
>CAYUMZ010000367.1:0-1904 GCA_964446105.1 uncultured Gammaproteobacteria bacterium
CTGGAAAATAGTTTGAATGGGCAGAATAAAAGAATGAAATTAGTTCAGAAAAAAGTATGGTTACGCAAACGTTTTTCTCGTCATGAAGTTATTCTTAAAAAATTGGGTGATATTTTGCCTGATTCGGCCCATCTTGAAATGGTAAAAGTTCGGGCTAACGAATGGAGTGTCTTGATTGTTATTCAGTCGGACGCCAATTTAAAAGATTTATTGAATAAATTATCATCGTTGAAGGAGATTGCTCAAGTGAAAGTTCGGTTAATTAATTTTGATAAGGCTCAGGTTAGAGTTTTAATTGATTTCGAGGAGGCCGTGACTAATTGAGGCGACAAGGTGATAATTATAGAGGGTTCTGTTGTTTTCGACTGGTTTCGTGAGCATAAAAAAACGAGGGCTTTTTTATTTTTAGTGATTTTTTTGTTGCTCATTTATTATTTGTTAATACGCGATGCCATAATTAATTATAATGCTTTATTGGTATTGAGAAATAGTTTAAATCGCCAGTTAATTAGAACTGGTGAGATTATAGAAGATCATGAAAATACTAGAAGGATGCAGGGCATGAAATTGGCTCAAATTGAGAAAGAATTTGTACAGCGTAATGAATTAAATACTTCATCAATGAGTGTTTCTGAATATTACAGGCGCTGTAGGATTAAAGAATATTCAATTAGGGATGACAAAGGTTCTTCATCAGGCGGCCAGGGAAGGCCCGCATTATCGATAGGGTCGACATTAAATTACGATCAAGTTTTTTGTGTGTTTTCCAATTTTTCGAAGAGCAGTAATGATGTGGAGTTTAAGGGAATGACATTAAGTCGTGACGAAAATAAGGGATATCTAAAGTGGATTTTAGATATTGCTGTGTCTGATTAATGTACGAAAAGGATTTGATATTGTGAGTCCTAAAAAGGGTTTTTCAGGATTATATTTTTTAATAATTTTATATTGCGGTGTTGTATTTGCAAAAGATCCGTTTGCTGTGAGAGATTATGCTGATAATAGTAGCCCTCACGAAAAAATTGAGGAGCATTGGTATCCGTTGCGTCATCAGCCAGTGACTAGAGTGTCGAATTTGCTTTCAACTTCGTTAGGAAAGTTAGAGTCAGAAGAGGCGATTATCGTTGATGATTTGCGAAATGGAATAAGAATGTATTTAACAGAATCGCATTGGCGTAAAGCGAAACAATATTTGCCTCAATGGGATATACTTTCTCCACAAATTGACATGGTTGCGTATATTGTTAACTTGGAAAGTGGTGTGCTCGATGAATTGGGGGTTCAATGGCGACGTGCGGCTACTCATTATTCAAGTAAAAATGGCGATAATTTCGCGATGGAGTTGCCCGCTGATAATAGTTTGGTAACCGTACAAATTGGTGTGTTGGATCGCAAAATCCTCGCGTTACAATTATCCGCATTAGAACAAAAAGGCAAAGGCGCCATTATTGCGCGACCTCATTTATTGATCGAAGATAATAAAGAAGCCGTAATTGAAGCAGGAACTGAAATCCCTTATTCAGAAAAAACCAAAAGCGGAGCAACCAATGCTGTATTCAAAAAAGCTGTTTTGCGATTAAAGGTACAGCCAAAATCTTTGCCGGATCATCGTTTACATTTAATTCTGGAGGTTAATCATGACAAAGTGAGTGCATTAAACGTTCAAGGAACTCCGGCCATCGAAACTCAAGCGATTACAACAGAAGTTGCTGTTTCTGCAGGGCAGACAATCGTGCTCGGAGGGTTGTTTACAGTGTCAGAATCAACTCAAATAGAGCAGTTGCCTGGCTTATCTCAGATTCCTGTTGTGGGTCAGATATTTCGTTGGCAGAGCAAGCGTTTATCAAGAAAAGAACTGGTGGTTTTTATATCTCCGCAGATTGTTTAGGGGATAGGGGTCAAGT
>CAYUMZ010000368.1:0-210 GCA_964446105.1 uncultured Gammaproteobacteria bacterium
GCATATTTTTACCGATGCCTGTCCATGTCAGAGTGGGAATATCTTTCAATACTACAGATTGATCGAGATCATCATCCACAGGGGTTTCTTTGAGAGTTTTATAATCAAGATCTTGGGCCGGCTCACTGCAGCCAGTTCGAGAAGGCAAACCGGTAAACGCGGCTAGCATGATTAACCAAGATAGTGGTTCGCCTTTATATTCATAAGCTT
>CAYUMZ010000368.1:220-1892 GCA_964446105.1 uncultured Gammaproteobacteria bacterium
GTAAACCATTAAAAAGATGGCACTGAAAAAACTGAAGTTTTCGTCGATTTTAGGGGCGTTTTCCGCAGGCTGTTGATACTGCTGTACTAATTTTGCATGGCTAACAGGATCACCCCAAAAAAGAGAGTGTAGATGCTTGTAGGTCCAATGTCTGAGCGTCAGAGACCCGGGCTTTTCAGGTTTAATAAGGGGCGAACTTTGCGCTTCTTCTCCAGCCTTCTGCATACGATTCTCTTATTTATAAAACGATTATAATATCATGAAAGATGGTTTAATGTCAATTAAAAATCAGCAATAAAAGAGGGTGCCTTCTTTGTTCTACTCATAAAAATCAGAGAGTGAATGAGTCCTCGAAGTCGGCGTGAGTATCCGAATGTCTTTCAGGGAATGGCTCGTTCGGATCCTCCTCGCTGAGTCTGGCGCCTAAACCACTATTTATCCTTTCTTCTATTTGAATTCATAACTTTCCCCGTCAAGATCTGGATCAGGACCACCCGAATTAGCTGGTTTTTTACTGGTACGTTCAGGAATTCTTTTATCTCGTATATTTCGAGTATGCTCAGCAGCAACAGCATTATGTTGATAGCCTCCACCCCCGAAATCAGCAGAATCATCGAATTCACGATTTGCGCTGCTAGCCGCTGTTCTTTCAGCAGTCTTTTGCGTTTGTACAGCACTCGTCGCTCCTGCAGTGGGCTGAAGTTTACCTTGTGAACCCGGTGTTGCTGGAGATGGCGTTTGACCTGGATGGGAATGTCCTTTTCTCGCTTCTAATTTTACGTCGTTATCATCTAATTTTGTATACCCACCCCAAAGTGCCAAACTGGGTGTGAAGAACTCTCCATCGACCCAATCTGCCCAAGCATTACTGAATTTATCAGAGCACCAACTCAGACCCGTCGCAACTGGGGCAACAAATAGTCCAGAAGTGGCAAAGACGGTGAGGGCAGTCGCGGATGTTTTTATGCCTAACGCAGCTCCAATCGCTGTAACCGGAGGTGCAAACGCAGCTCCGATGGCGCCACCCAATGTGATAGCCCCAGTTTTAGTCATTCCTACCACTGCAGTAAATAGGGGAAATTTCGATAAGGCCGTGAGTGCAGGAATTGTTGCTGGGAATACAGTGGTTACGATACTGAATATCACAGGCAGCGCAATAGCCCAAAATAGTGCAGTGAGAAAGAGACTCAGTAATAAAGCTCCAACACCCACAATCCATCCTAACCATGGATTCTCAAGCTGTTTGCCAAAACCCAGTGCTACTCTGGCACTGACTTCAGGTGAAGTGAGAATGCGGCCAAAAATCGATATCACTCTTGATGCGGCAAGTATCGATGCGAATAGTGTTAATCCAACAACGTCTGCGAATAGTATTACACCTTTAAGCAACCATCTTCCAAGATGCAATTGTTGTTTTGCCCATTCTTGTTTCCTGTGTTCATCAAGAAGGAGGACTATTTCTTCTGAAAAACGCCACAACGTTTTTGGCAAAAATTCTGTGAATAATTTCAAGGTATTCAGAGGGGTTTTAAAGAAAATCAAACAGATCTTTATGATAAAAATAAAGGGCTTTACGGTGAATGAAGCAACAGATTGCCAAAACTTTTTTTCGTCGCCGGCATTATCATTAATGCCGCCAACAAAATTCTTGAGAACTTGTCTGCCATCGATA
>CAYUMZ010000369.1:0-1890 GCA_964446105.1 uncultured Gammaproteobacteria bacterium
CCTCAGTGACGAAGGCCGACTTGATATTCTACGCTTAGCCAATCAGTTAGAAAAAGCAAAATTACAAATCCCTCATGTTTTTCATAGCAGCAAAATACGTGCACTCGCAACAGCGCAGATTCTTGCCAAGGTTGTAAATCAAAGCCGTTGTGAATTTCTTGAAGGCTTGGAACCGAATGATTTAATTATGCCTATGCTTAAAAAAATCTTGCAGTACACGGACGATGTCATGATTGTGGGACATCTTCCTTTTTTAAGTAAACTGACTAGCATGCTACTCATGTATGATGAAAATGCTAACCTCGTTAATTTCCTACCTGGAACAGCCGTGTCTATCAATTGCGAAAATAATCATTCCAACATTGATTGGGTTCTGTCACCTGAAATTTATTGATAATGGATTGGTCTTTTGCTCAATGAACTTCTTGATATGCCCTGGAATTTTTAATGTCTTCGAACAACAATTTTGACTTCACGACAAGCAACGTCTCGTAATCGTCATCATTGAGATATTAATCAATAGAACTGCGCAGCATCCAGGCGGTTTTTTCGTGTTGAGTTAAACGCTCAATTAACGTATCAACACTCACATCATCACCTAATTTTTGAAGGACGGGTATCGCTTCACGAATTTCCCGGCAAAGTAATTCGTGATCCGCTAATAATTGCTTGAGCATATCCTTTGCACTTGGTACTTTCGTTGATTCTTTAATGTTCCCAAATGAAGAAAACTGAGCAAACGAACCAGGGGAAAAATGACCTAGGGCACGTATTCGTTCTGCTAAAACATCCACTGCACCTTGTAACTCTTCATACTGAGATTCAAACATTACATGCAAAGAATGAAATAAGGTCGATTCTACATTCCAATGAAAATTTTGCGTCTTCACGTACAACAAATACGTATCCGATAAAATGACCGACAAATGTTTAACTATTTGAGTACAATTTTTATCTGAAATGCCAATTTTAATGCTCATTATCTAACTCCTTTTAAAAACTAAAAACATTCCAATATCCAAGTCATAGTATAGTCTGTTTTTGATGGCTTGTCTTATTGTGAAATCGTGTAGAATTATTATAAATCTTGATAGAACTGAGTAGCATCATGCGAAATCAGATCTAAGTGTAGTGTATTCTCCAAATATAAAAGAGAATATCTCACTTAGATCTGAGCCCTAACAATACTCACATATGGTGCTGATTGTGTGATATCCCGCCGTGTTGCATAGGATCATAATACGGACTATGACCAACCCCACCGTGACCTACTAGATGATCATGGTTGAAGGGTGCCCCGCTAGGATAATAAACAGGTGGAACATATACTGGCTGAAATGAATCGTAAGCGTTTACCGGCTGATCATATGAATTATATGGCTGGACAGGTGGATATAGCGGCTGCCCTGACATATTACCAGTAAATGCAGGATTGTAACCTTGTGGTGATTGTTGATATTGAGGCCATGTTTGAACTCCTTGTGAATCGTCACTTCTGAGTCCCCCGAATGATTGGCCGTATTGTGAGAAACCATACTGGGGTTTTTGCCCTTGATCTTGCACTAAAGGCGGCGCACTCGCTTGAGGTGGTGGGGACGCTTGTTGTGAAGCTGCATTTCCAAAGAACGTTTGTTGAGGTTTTCCAGTACCGTTGCCATTTCCATGTCCTGCTTGAGGAAAAGATTGAGAATGCCCAGCTCCAAACTGTGGATTTTGAGGTGGTTGTTGTGGAAACACAGGTGCGCTTTGAGAGGGCTGAAGTGATGCCGCAGAAGGAGGCGGCTGATAATAAGCATTATCATCATCACTCAGCTGATCTTCATCAATGCCATGCCAATCTTTCATTATCCAGCGCTCGAGCAATCCAAATGATAAAACAATTAACGCAAT
>CAYUMZ010000370.1:0-1884 GCA_964446105.1 uncultured Gammaproteobacteria bacterium
CAGCACGAAAACCTTCTAAGACTAAAAAAGCATGCTGACTATTTTTCTTTCTGACAAGTGAGACAACGTAATCTTCATCACTAATGGTGAAAATCGATCCTTTTTCTCGTATAATCGCATTTTCAGAATTAAATAATTCTTTGAGTTTTCGAGTATCATCTCTCAGATCTTCATCGAGTGCCACAAGCTTTGTGGAAGGAATAAAATATAACTTTTCACGATGCACGTACTCAAGTGTCTGACTGTTTATTCGTCTTTCGAGTTCTTGTTTTTCAAATCTAAATGAGAATTCGTCGGAGCTGAATTTGAATCTAAATGTATAGTTCTCCATTATATCAGAGTATAACGGATTAGATGATAGTTTTTCTATACTTAAACCTAGCCCAGCAGGCTTTCTCTGATTATCAAGACACCAAGAAAAAAAATTCGGTAAAAATGAAAGTAAATTTTTTGTCGCATACTGCTCAAGATCATATATTGCTTGAACAAGTGTTTTATTCAATAAAGCTAGACTGTTAAAATTTGTAGATGCACATGCAGGCTTGGACATACCTACAGAAATGGTGCTTTTACTCGCCAAATCAATCAATAAGAGAAGTAATTCTTCTGTAACGTGCTTTTTTAAATTCCCGATTACTCTTATAGTAAGTAACATGTTATACAATGTTTTAGTTGTTATTTTGCCAGCCCATTTATCGAAACTGTCATAATCTATCCGTTCAGGCATATTAAACTTACTAGGCCATGCACCATTTGTATGTGCCCATTTGGTAAAATGAGTGAGAAAATCAGGTGCGGATTGTACCAGAAGAACGATAGAATTTATTAGAAAAGGAGCATCATAGCGAAAATGAGGTTGATCAAGCATATCCTGAAGATTTTTCAAAGTTGCAAATTTACTAAGCTTTCCTATGGTTTCGCAGATAGCCCTTAGAACGTTATGTTGATTATCGTGAAATTGATGGTTGTACTTGTGCTTTTCATACAAGGTAATAATGTGTAATAAAACAGTACCTGAATCAGAATCCTCAGATCCTTTTCTACTTAAAATATTAGCGATTTCAACTAACAGTGGAGGTAAACGCTTCAGGGTTAAATGATCGCTGTCTAAAACACTTTTGAGCAAACGATACAAATTTAATCTATATGGTTCAATTTTTTCAGCTGCTGCAACAATTTCATATATGTCAATTTCAGAATTTTGAGACATAGCCCATTCTTCGAGCACATGTATCAAGTCATCTGATGCATATTTACCTAAGACTCCAATTGCCTTAGCAATAGATGTGTATTTATTATAAAAGTTATTCCCAACAACATCACACACACTTAAAGTCTTTTCTGAATCTTGAGATAAATTATGTAATATCTGAAGAAGCTCTGTCGTTACACATTGTCCAAGACTACCAACAGCAATAATGGCTTGAACTTGGTATCTGACGTCATTTAAAAATCCTGGAAGAAGCTCTATTAATTGAGGAGAGGCTCTAGGTCCTAATCTTGTAATAGCGTTTATGACACCTTTTACAATTGATTGATTATCTGCTTTAGCCCATGCTAACAAGTTTTTTGTCATAGCTTCTGTTCCGATAGCACCAAGTTCCGCGACAGTTTCACTTGTTTCTTTTTGAATAGCGTAATCTTTTTCAGTTGATCTCGCAATATCAAACAATAAATCGATAGCTCCAGGTGTAATATCTACTCCAAGCTTCCTTATTATTCCGAGATGGTATCCTTTATTTACGTGGTTCCGAACTAAGTCAATGAGCTTCGGCAGCAGTTCTAATAGTTCGGGGGTACGAATTTTGCCGATAACCTCAATACAGCGTCGAAGATTTTCACGCTCAAAATCTCCAACAGGTGAATACCTAACTAGGTATGTTA
>CAYUMZ010000371.1:0-1881 GCA_964446105.1 uncultured Gammaproteobacteria bacterium
TTATTAGCCCAATTTTTAGAAAAATATTATCACCCATTTCAGGTGTTTCATTATTTAACATTGCGTTCAATATTGAGTAGCTTAACAGCACTCATTATTTCGTTGGTTGTCGGACCGTTAATGATTCGGAAATTAAGGCATTATCAAGTAGGGCAATCTGTTCGTGATGATGGACCTCAAACGCACTTAAAAAAAGCAGGAACTCCTACAATGGGGGGCGCTTTAATTTTAATTGCGATCGCTGTCAGTATTTTGCTTTGGGGAGATTTAACAAACGCCTACGTTTGGCTGGTCACTCTAGTTACATTGGGATTTGGTGCAATAGGATGGGTTGATGATTATCAAAAATTAATTTACAAAAATAGTAAGGGGCTTTCAGCTCGCAAGAGATTATTTTGGGAGTCTTTAATTACTTTATCTGCTGTGATTTATTTATACATGACCGCCGCTGTTCCTGCTGAAACGTCACTTATTATTCCCTTTTTGAAAAATGTCATGTTACCTATGGGTTTCTTTTATATCATTTTTACTTATTGCGTTGTCGTGGGTTGTAGTAATGCAGTGAACTTAACAGATGGTCTTGATGGATTAGCGATATTGCCCACTGTAATGGTTGCAGGTGCATTAGGTGTTTTTGCTTATTTATCTGGGCACGCACAATTTGCACCGTATTTAACTATTCCTTATCTTTCTGGCGTGGGTGAAGTCGCTGTATTTTGTTCTGCTATTGTGGGGGCTGGTTTGGGGTTTTTATGGTTTAACACCTATCCAGCCCAAGTGTTTATGGGGGATGTCGGTGCATTAGGTTTAGGTGCTGCATTAGGAATCGTTGCCGTTGTCGTGCGACAAGAACTTGTGTTGCTGATTATGGGTGGTGTTTTTGTTATGGAAACGGTTTCGGTCATTTTACAAGTGAGTTCTTTTAAATTGACAGGTAAACGCATATTTCGAATGGCACCGCTTCACCATCATTTTGAATTAATCGGTTGGCCAGAACCGCGTGTTATTGTTCGATTTTGGATTATTAGTTTTGTACTGGTATTGCTAGGTTTGGCATCGCTCAAGATTAGATAAAATCTGTGAGTTTATGTCATTCTAGCAGCAGTGTAATGTTAATGTCTTATTTCAAACAATGGTACCCTGCATATAAAGATCTGAGTTCATGTTTTGTTACTCTGCCGAGGCAAAGAGAGCGTCCAGGATTAATAATAACAGGTTCGACGTTCCCCGGCTGGCGCGCTGCTCTCGATGGATCAGCAGATCCAGACGCCGGCTGTGGCAAGGAATCCGAAGATGGCGGGCGCGTCAAGCACATAGGACCAGACCGTACCGAGGCCGACCATGCGCCAGTCCTTTGCAATCTGGCGCAGCTCGCGATCGTAAAACAACCAGATCAAGAACCACCATTCGGCGACTCGTACCGGCACAAGTCCGAGGAGATACGTCCAGGGAATGTCGGACCCGCCCATTCCGACGTGTCTGGGGTCGATGAGGCGCCACACTCCGAAATAGGCGGCGCCTGCTACCATGCCGATCAACGTTCTAACCGCGCCGGCCTTCCACGCGGACACGTCGCGGTCATATTGCATCGACAGGAAACTGGCAGCCGCGCTGTAACCTGCGAACTTGATCGCACAGAACGTCGCGTAGCCAACGCCGGGATGGCTGATACCGCCCGGCATACCTCACCCCAGATGCTTCTTGAAGAACTCCGTCGCCCTGCCCCAGGCCAGCTCGGCGCAGGCGCGGTCGTGCACGGCGGCGCGCTGCTCGTTCACGAAGGCATGCTCGGCATCGTAGCGGAATATCTCCAGTGACTTGCCGGCGGCCTTCATCGCCTTCTCGAAGGCATCGACCGCCGCCGGCGTACACCAGTCGTCC
>CAYUMZ010000372.1:0-1876 GCA_964446105.1 uncultured Gammaproteobacteria bacterium
ATCCAAAAAACTTAACATTCTGGACTGCACTCGCGATCTTTTTTGGCATCCCAAGTAGGCCGGAAAAAGGGGGTAAAGAAGGCGCCGTATGGACCTGGCGACAATACATTCGAAATTTCTTTGGAGGCTGGAATCCTATTTTATTTGACGATGAAACCGATGAAGATAATATAGAGGGCAAAGTATTACTGAATCTCATGCTAATAATTTTTCCAGTGAAAATTGCCATTGCATTATATAAATTAGTTTCTATTATTTTTAAAACAGCATTGAATACCCTAAAATTATTTACCGAGTTTCTTCCACTCCTTGCATTCAAAATCACTAAGAATGGTTTTAGGAAAATTATTACTTACGCTCTCATCCCTGTACACGCTCCACGAGGAGGCTTTTTTACCAGCATGTATTATTATGCGAGAGCTGGCTTGGCAATTTTTGGATTTTTTTCTGTATCTCCAATTTTCTATATATTGAAAGTGCTCTTAAGAACTATTACCTCACCCGAAAAAAGTGCAAGAATAGGATGGGATATGAGCAACGATATAAACGGCGGACCGACTGAAAAAAATATTTTTGGCTTCTTAATAGGGCTTGGCAGCTTAATAACCACTATTACATTTTGGTCATACATTGTGGCTGCAATTTGGTTTTTTGCCATTCCTCTCGTTGTTGCACAATTTCCCACTTTGGTCACTTTATTTATCACAGTCTCACACCTCCCTGTAATCGCGCCAGCTTTTGCATTGATACAGGCAAAAATAACGGTATTATGGGCACTCTATTCTTATCTCACTATTCCGCTATTAGTGGCTCCAACCGCTTTAGTGCTTACAGGATTATCCAGAAAATCCGATGAATTCAGTAACGATTGGGCTCAGTGGATACCTGAGCAGAAAAAATCAGAGCATCAATCTCCCATTCCTACACCAAAAAAAGCAGTCGATTTTGAAAACAATCCCACGGAAATCCAAGATGTTGTTACTTCAAATAGTAGAAAATCTCAGGCCGACAATCTGGTGACAGCTGTTCAGGCTGCCTCTGAAGAAGCCCACGCTGCTGAAATCAACGCTAATCGAAGAAGTGTTGAGACTGAGACTGCCACAGCGACTGGCACACCTCTCGGACCCAATACTCCAGACGCAGTATCCGAAGAACAACTGCTGCGTTGTGCATCAGCACCAGGCTAAGTCCCTTGCTATTGCCTAAAGTATCATCGTAAAATCCGTGAAACTATCCTTTTTCCATGAGTGAGACAGACATGCAAGACCTCGCTGAAATTATCGATAAGGCTTACGAACATCGACAAACTATTACTCCAGAAAATGTCGATAGTACTGTTCGTGATGCCATCATCACATCAATTGATTTATTAAATCGTGGATTTGCACGTGTTGCAGAAAAAAATTCATCGGGATGGCAAGTAAATCAATGGTTAAAAAAAGCCGTTCTTTTATATTTTCGTGTGAATTCCAATGCTTCAGTAAACGGCGGTTTCACACAATTCTATGATAAAGTTCCCATGAAATTTTCACATTATACTTCAGAACAAATGGAACAGCTTGGTGTTCGTATTGTACCACCAGCCTGTGTAAGACATGGCGCTTTTATTGCTGCAGGAACTGTATTAATGCCATCCTACATTAATATTGGCGCATTTATCGATTCAGGCACGATGGTCGATACGTGGGCAACTGTAGGTTCGTGCGCACAAATCGGTAAAAATGTTCATTTATCAGGTGGCGTTGGCATTGGTGGTGTGCTAGAACCTTTACAAGCCAATCCAACTATTATCGAAGATAATTGTTTTATCGGTGCAAGATCAGAAATTGTCGAAGGAGTGATTGTAGAGACCGGCGCAGTTATTTCGATGGGCGTT
>CAYUMZ010000373.1:0-1876 GCA_964446105.1 uncultured Gammaproteobacteria bacterium
GAAAAGGTCACATTGCCTGTTCAATCTCTACGATCTCTACGATGATATTTATTGAAAGTCGTAAGACCTTTCTTTTGCTTCGGTCAACTCAATGTGGTCGTTGACAGCGGATCCCACGCCGAAGAAATTTGCGCGCCAGGTGGCGGCATCGCCGTAGTTGTAACCGAGATTTGCACCAACACATATGATAACAGCGGCTGCTGCGCCAGCAGCGGCAGATATAGCGATATTTTCTGTGACAAAGGCAATGATGGTTGCAGCGCCAAAGGTGGCAATACCGCCGGTGGCAACCAGCAGTAATGTTGTTGCAATGATTAAAGTGATGACGAAAGCAATGAGGGCTCCGATGAGTGCTTGATAATTAGTTTGAATTTCTTCGGAATAAAATTTATCTTGGCAATTCGATGTGAAAGTATTATACGCTTTCTGATAATCAGTGGTACCTTTTGCTTCATTAATCGAAATTACTAGAGTGGTGAGCTCATTGAGGTAGCCGTCAATCTTGGATAATTTCTTAACAGACTCAATTAATTCATCGCTGGAACTCATTGATTTTTCGAGGATAATGTCGGCAATATCTTTTGAGCATTTATCGTAAGATTCTCTTAATTGTGTTTTTAAATCGTGACTCATATTGCGAGTTAAGTTGATAATATTTAGAGCATGAGTAATCTGTTTGTTGAGACTATTTTTATATTCATCGAGTGAGTGCTGTGATTTGATTAAGAGCAGAATCAATTCATGAAGTCCCGATTCACAAGCCAGCGTCATGGGTGATTGTCTATAACTATTTTTCTTAATGAGCATATGAGTGAATTTAGGCAACGTTTCGATCATCTCTATAAATGCTTTGTCATTTTGATCGAGGGGAGACTTATCACGATGCTTTTCAATAATGCCTAATACGATTTCATGCACAATATTATTATCTTCAACTGTCTCGATCGTTAGATCGGCTTCACCTTCATTTTGTAAACATTGAAAGGACCGTTGATCCAGTTTACGAGCGGCTTTTAGTATGGGTGCGGGCCGGTCTTGCTGGCTCACTGAATTGACAGAGTCTTTGACAGCCTTAAATTTGTCCATTACGTCTCTTATAAGCTCGGATGCATTAGGAAATTCGAGCGCATCTCTGAGAATATCAGCATGATGAAAAGAGTGTTCCAGTAATTTTGATATGAGATTGTCATCTTTTGAAATGAGTGCGGCATCTGTTAAAGGAGTCAGTGGGTAAGGGCGACGTGTTAAGTAATAAACATCAACATTGTTACGTGCGCCGTTTTTGAGCAACAGATCTAAAATCCAGGCCCGTATATCGCCAGTCCAATGGGATACCAGTTCATACAGTAACGAATAACCATCTTCTTGCTTCCATTGTGCAGCAGAGATTTTCATTGCGTCTGTTAAAGCCTCAACTTGAGATTTGAGTTCTTGATTGGATGGTAATTTGATTGCATCTTTGAATAAATCAATTGCTTCGGGCTTAGCTTTTGACATAGTGATCCTCAATCTATTTTGTTAGTAAAATGACCATTCATTGGTCCAATTTTTTAAGACTAACAAATTCGCTCCTTAATTGCGAGTAGAAGAGTTCATTAGAATGCATAAACGAAAATCCATGGCAGTAGATGTTAGATGGTGGATTTTGGTTAAAACATCGCTTGACGGCAAGGCCCAGCTGTTGGTATAAACCTTTTGCCTGGATATTGCATGAATAATCGTAGCGATAAGCATACGAGTGCTGTAGAAAGCAGTGTGGGGTTGAAATGTTATCAAACAGATATTGTGTTTGTGCTTGGCAGTACTTTATTTATGCAATATTCAGGTTTGACTGGGACGAGCAAGCGTTTTGCTACTCGTGTTTTATCAATGGAAG
>CAYUMZ010000374.1:0-1856 GCA_964446105.1 uncultured Gammaproteobacteria bacterium
CTTTTGCCTTCAGGTAAAATTTCCCATAAATATCTTATTTGATCGTGCGTGAGAGGCTCCTGTTTGATCAGATCATGAAG
The DNA here is from genome assembly GCA_964446105.1 of uncultured Gammaproteobacteria bacterium. Lineage (GTDB taxonomy): Bacteria > Pseudomonadota > Gammaproteobacteria > JAIEPX01 > JAIEPX01 > JAIEPX01. The sequence continues at coordinate 81 of CAYUMZ010000374.1, forward strand.
AATTTCGACTGGGCTAATAGTTTGATTGGTAATCGAATGCGTATCGCTTAAAATGGTATTATTTTGTGCGAGTTGATTTAAGAGCGCTTTAGCCTGTGAAATCGTATTTTGTAAATACCGAGAGAGTTCTTGTTCAAAAAAATAATTTACGACATTTTCATCAGAGAAAGAGCGGCCCAATTTTTTTTCTACATCAAGTGTAGCTAAAAATGCTTTTTTAAACTGGGTTAAATTTTGAGAGGGTATTTGATCAATAAGATCTGTCTGAACTTGTTTTTTTAATGAGTCAACTGACTTTTCATATTGTAATAAAAATTGTACTGGAAAATTTCCGAGGAAATTTTTAATTTCCAAACCATCATAACGAGAGGGTGCGCTTTTTTTCATGATTGATAACCAATATTCAATGGATTACTGTGATTTCGATTATAATATCACAATATTAACATAATCTTAAGAGATTCATACCCCGTGTTTCCTGGGTTTAGGAAAGGGGCAAATCTTGACAAATAGACAAATCTAGATTTGACCCCTTTCCCGTTCATTCTAGGGCAAGTACAAACACTAGGCCTCGAAGGGGTTGATTGCGTTGCAAACGTAGTGTTATTTCTTGTTGATAGAGTATTTTGAGCTTTTCCTGAGAGGCCAGTTGTTTAATATAGTTAGGCGAATGTGCGTAACGAATCGAGGATTGTAGAGCATAGGTTTTAATGTCTTCGGGCGCAATTTCAATAGTAAATCCAAATAATCCACTAGGGCTTAAGGCTTGAGCCACATCGTGAAATAAACCCGATAGATTCCCAAAATAAGGCAATACATCGGCAGCAAGGATAATCTCATTGTTACGGTGATCTTGAAGTGTTTTGCGACAATCACCAATAATGAGTTCATCATAGATTTTCTTTTTTTCTAGTATAGCAATCATTTCATGGGATAGGTCAACACCCGTGAGTGATGAGGCAAACTCTCTAAAAAGAGCACCTGTTAATCCTGTGCCACAGCCAAGATCCAATACTCGACGTGGGTGTAAATCATCGTGCATTTCGGAAATTATGGCATCGTGTAAAAGTTTGGGGGTAGAGTATTTTAAGTGTTCAGTTAAGTGCTGGTCAAAATGGGGTGCATATTGATTAAAAAGATGCTCAACATACTCTAATGGAGGTTGCTCTGGTGTATTCTCTTTTTTTAAAGCCGATAAAATAAAGGCTACTTCTTGATTGTCGGGCTGAAGTTTTAATGCGGCTTGAAAATTTTCAATCGCATTGGTTAAATCCTCAATTTTTAAGTAGACAGTACCTAAATTATTATAGGCTTCAAAGTACTCAGGTTTTAATTCTATGGCTCTTTTTAGATAAGTGATAGCCTCACCATGATGGTCCTGATACGAATAAATCATGCCTACATTATAATAAGCTTCAGGAGTTGGTTTTTTATAAAGGGCTTTGAGAAAATGCTCTAATGCGGGCTTAAGTTCTCGTTTGGTGAGTAATAGGCAGCCTAAATTATAATGAGCTTCATAATGTTCAGGATCACTGTCTAATACACGATAAAAAATATCGGAAGCTTCCTTTATCTTATTTTGAATGAGTAACGCTGATGCATAATTGGCCCAGGCATCAGTGAAATTAGGTTGTGCCTCTAAAATTGTCTGATAATGAGTTATGGCTTCATCAAGATGATGTTGATTCGATGTTTGTAGCTGTTGGGCCAATGTATAGCGTGCTTGATGATGTTGAGGATTTAATTCTACTGTTTTTCGTAGCTCAGCAATCGTAA
>CAYUMZ010000375.1:0-1847 GCA_964446105.1 uncultured Gammaproteobacteria bacterium
ATCGATCATCGATGCACCTGTTGAAGCATTAAACAGTGTTGATGATTGTGCAAAATTTGCGCTGCACGAATCTTATGACCATTGTCTAACTTTCCCTTGGATTAAGGAACGAGTTGCTCAAAATAATTTGAACATCCACATTTGGTTTTTTGATATTTCAAAGGGCCAGATTCACGCTTATTCACACGAAGACAACGATTACAAACTTCTTGAAGAAGAAATAGCGGTACAAAAATAAAAGCAGATTAATTTTGTAATGCTGCTTCTAATGCGAGGTCAATTTCTGTTTCATCAAAAACCCGAATTCCATTATTGGACAAAACGGTTGCTGTAACACCCATACCATTAATTAAAGAACGTGAATGTGTGCCATCATAAACTTGTTTGGAACCGCAAGAAGGACTGCGCGCTTTTAAAAGAGCCACTTTGATATTATGTTTTTTGGCGAGTTCTAAAGCTTTTTCCGCTCCTCTAATATATTCTGTACTGACATCTTCTCCTTGGATGGTCAAAACTTTTCCTTGTCTGCTTAATATATCTTCAGCCGTTTTTCCTGGTTCGATTTCAGAGGGTGGTCTGGGTGTCGGTAATCCACCCGCCATTTCCGGACAAATCGTGATTGCTCTACCCTCTTGCACCCATTGTTGTAAAAGGTCATGTGATTGCAGACAATCTTTTGCATCAAATCGAACTTTATGGCCTATCAGACAGGCACTGACAAGTATCTTAGACAAATTTTTCCCCTTCATGAGCTCCTAGGAGCTGACAGCTGAACAAAAGCATAATGTAAAGCAATAAACTAGAAATTTAAAGTGGATGACGAACATGACGCTGAAATTATATCATCAGTATAATGTGGAATTATGCATCATAGAGATTAAAACGCACCTCAAAGAAGTTGATTTAACAGTTAAAATATTCTTAATAAGTTGTGATTTAGCCGTCAAAAAGTAAAGATATTTTGACATTTCTAGTAAATAGATTATGATGCATTTTCTATCATCTTTGAGGTGTCGCGATGTCAATCAAAATCTTAGCTGAGCGTTATAATGAGTTTCAACATCAACTCGGCCAAGGAGTCGAACAAGATTATGAGACAATCATTAATGCCCTGTTTAGCCCTGAATTTACAAAAATTGCAAATGGGGATGTGCTCGTCACTAATCGATCGCAATTGTTGTCTCAGTGCAAAAATTGCAGAGAAATGGCGGGTAAATGGACTATTCAAAGTACGGGTATTATTCCCTCAGCTGATAATGCACAATGTACCATTCGATATTTATTAAATTCAGAAAAGGCCGGACAATTTGATGTCATTGCTATTATGAGTTTATCGAATGGATTAATTGATCGCGTCGATGAGGTTTATTATCAACCTGAAAATGATAATGGATAATTTTCACGAAGGATTTTTTTACAATCTAAATACACGAAGAGTAATATTATGAACCGAGTTCAAGATAAGGTTGTTATTATCACCGGTGGCTCAACAGGAATTGGTCAAGCTGCTAGTCATTTACTATCAAAAGAAGGTGCAACAATTGCGATTGTTGACATCAATGATGCCGCTGGAAAAGAAACAGTAAAATACATTCAAGATCATGGTGGTGCTGCAGACTATTGGCATATGGATGTCACTGATGAAGCAACTGTTGAAGATGTTTTTCGTGAAATTAATCAGAAATATTCTCGCATCAATGTGTTAGTCAATAATGCAGGATTTATTGGCAGCAACAAACCCACCCATGAAATGTCTGAAAAAGAATGGGACAGTGTCATGAATGTTAATGTCAAAGGAACTTTTTTCTGCACAAAACATGTTATTCCGTATCTTAAAAAATCGGGTG
>CAYUMZ010000376.1:0-1844 GCA_964446105.1 uncultured Gammaproteobacteria bacterium
CTGCGTACGTTATTACTACACGTCGTGATTTCACTTTTATGGGTGGATTTTTATTTATCGCTGTCACTGCTGCGTTTTTAGCCGGGATTGCTAATATATTTTTCCATCTACCCATGTTACAACTTATCGTCTCAGGTGCATTTGCCGTAATTTCATCAGGGTATATTTTATTTACCACCAGCTTAATAATTCAAGGTGGTGAACGAAATTATATCATGGCAACAGTGTCATTATTTGTTTCACTCTTCAATTTATTTTTAAGTTTGTTACAAATTCTCAGTTTCTTTGCTGGAAGAAGGGATTAATTTCCAGCGTTTTTCGATTTATCATTGGGTTGATCAATGGGGAAAATTTCTTTTTCCCCAGTTGATTGATAATGTCATACTTGCAGTTGGAATGAGGAAAAGCCGATATGCTTAAGAGTATTTGTAAGGTTGTTTCGTTAGTGTGGGTTTGTTTGTTGTGGAGTACAGGAAGTCTAGCCACAACGTATCCGATGCCTCCAGCAGGTACAGATATCATTGGACAAGTCATTACTGTTGAAGCTCAATCTGGCGATACCCTACTCAAAATAGCCAATGATTATAACATTGGATGGCATGAAATTATGGAAGCCAACCCTGATGTTAATCCTCAACGTCTTCATTGGGGGCAACGCATTGTCATTCCTACAGCCTACATCCTTCCCCCTTTTCGCGAAGGAATTGTGATTAATTTAGCAGAACTTCGTCTTTATTATTTTAGCCCAGACAAAAAATATGTTTATACCTATCCAGTCGGGCTGGGGCGCCGAGAATGGCGTACACCTGTCGTTGATAGCGTCGTGGTGAATAAAAAACAAGATCCCACATGGTTTGTACCCAATACAATTCGTGATTTCGTGTTCGAGCAAACGGGTAAGGAGCTTCCTGAATTTATGGGACCAGGCCCAGATAATCCTCTAGGCCAGTATGCAATCTATATGCAGAAAGCCGGTTATTTAATTCATGGTACTAATCAACCATGGAGTGTCGGAAAATTAGTCAGTTCTGGATGTATCCGACTTTTACCTCCTGATATTGAGGAGTTATACAACAATGTCCATATTGGACAAAAAGTTCGCATCATTCACCATCCCTACAAATTAGGCTGGAATAACGGAAAACTCTATCTTGAAGCGCATCTTCCGGTGAATATTGCTGATCCAATCAGCCATCTAAACATTATTTCTGCCGACGACGCAATTCGCGATGCAGTGAAAGGTCATGATGTAAAGATTAATTGGGAACGGGTCGAACAAACGATTCAGCATCAACTGGGTGTTCCGGTGGCGATCAGTGAAGTTACACATACGGATGTAGCTACTAATAATTAATAAATTTATTATCGCTATTGACAGCGCCCGATGGGGCTATAACGAGTGACGGCTTTATCAACCAAAGGGTTGCAATACTCACCAAATCTGGTAAAATGGCTCTTAGATAAAACATTAGAGAGGCTCACAGTTGCCTCTCGTTAAACAGGATGGCCCTCGTTAAAAACGCTGTTTTTAGGGGTATTTTACCCCCAGAGTGTCAAATAAATGAATTCATCTCTATGAAAGGTAAAATCCTATGATAAACAAGTTATTTTTTGCTGTATTAATGTCAATTTGCGCCCTTAGCTCTCCTGCTAGCTACTCCGTTGTTCAATTCCACTCTAAACCTAGCATTCTGACATCAAATCGTCCTACGGGCCTTAGCAGTAATGTCGCAAACTTAGCCTATACAGCCCATCTAAAAGCTAAACTAAGAGGCCTCACACACTCTGAGATCTTAACTGTTATCGACTACTCTATGCCCTCCACAGCTCGCCGTTTATGGGTA
>CAYUMZ010000377.1:0-1834 GCA_964446105.1 uncultured Gammaproteobacteria bacterium
TTCTCATTATCATAATGAGCAAAGCCGAGAAAACAAAAGTGTTCGTATGGGCGCCATAACAGCAAACAACTTAATGCACTACACCATGCAACGACTCAGCTACAATCCTGATTTTGATTATATGGTGCAGCGATTCAGTGACTTTATTGACGGGATTAAATCCTGATCAGATCCCGCATTCTCACCCCTGCCCCCCCCTAATTCTTATTTCAAGACTTGCCCCCAGGCAAAATCACAATTTAGCGCTATAATTTAATTATGACGTAATGTGGGGTTATGGGGAAATCCGATGATCAGCTTTAAAAGACTTCGAAACCTGCGAAAAGTATCTTTTGCAAGACATCTTATTACCTTACCGTATCATATGATGAGCTCGGTGAGTACCGGGTTATTTGCCGGTCAAATTGCAGTCCGATTAGCTGGTTTAGCCGCTGCAGTCGCTATTGGTACGACCACAGCGCTCACGACTACAGGATCCCTCATAGTTGGTATCGTCGGTGGTATTGTTGGTGTGATTGCGATTACCACGGGTATTTTAGGGCTTGCGAGTGAACACTCGAAAAATACGGAAACGCTTAAAACAATCATTGGATCCGATAGCGAACCAGGACAAGATTATCAACTAAAATGTGAAGTTGCGAAATCATTGTTGCATGCCAGCCAACTTGATAAAAAGAAATTGGGCGAATTATTATTCTATCTTCACGGTATCGAAGGTAGAAATTTAACAGAAAAACTCTGTAATCTCTTCGATGTAGACTATAACAAACAATATGATTCAGATGGAGGAAAATTCCAAATTCCTAAAGGCACAACTCCACAACAGCTGATTAGTGAAAAAATTATCGAGCTTCTCAATGTTGATGAAACCGAACTGAAAAATGTTCGCTCTCGTTTATTACTCAACCTTATTGCTGCCCAAGCTAGCAACGACAATTACATCAATCACGTAAAAAAAGAATTAGCTAATCTATTAAATCGAAGCCGTGTTGATTCTCAAGGTAAAAAAACATTTGAATACAATAAAGGCGATACCAAAGAATTTATAGAGATCATTAGCCGACTTCCCGGCGACAATCTCAATGCTAAAATAGCTTGTCTTTATGGAATAGACCCCAGATATAGCGTGGACTTAGAAAGTCTCATCAAAGAAATCAAATTTCAGGAACCCCCGTTAGTTAACGAACCACGAACACAATACGAAAATATCCGTCATCTTAATCGAGTGATAATGAAAATAGCCGAAGAACAATACCTTTCCATTCTATTATTAAAAAGCCAAGGAACAGACCGGGAAAATGCTACATTAAAAAAAGAGATCGAACAATTTAAAAAAACCTTATCACTCGTCGAGGGTGACGATTATGATCAAAAAATTGAAAATATTTTTAATGTAGGTCCATTTGATCGAACAGCCACAAAATTCATAGAAAGAGCTCTTAAAAACGAACCAATAAAAGAGAAAACAGAAGCAGACCCAACATTAATCTCTAAACTCTTAAATGCTAAAAAAGAATTTGATTACGACCATTCCACTGTATTTTTTAGACCGTTTTCTTACATGCAAGACCTTTTTTATGCGTTTTCTGGTAGCTTAACGGGATTTGGTATCGTCACAAGCATAGCCGCCTTCGTGGGTGTGAGCATCGCAACCTCCGGCGCAGGATTGATCGTTCTCTTGGCGGCTATTGGAAGTGCAGTATTAGGCTTTACCATTGCGTATCTAGTCCAACGATACACAAAAAATTACTCTAATAGCTTTAAAAAAGAAACCGATGCAACCAATGAGCTGACGCAAAAAGCCACAGAAAAAGCAAAAGAGCTTAATAATGAA
>CAYUMZ010000378.1:0-1817 GCA_964446105.1 uncultured Gammaproteobacteria bacterium
CATTACCTGACGAAGATAAATATCAAGAAAAGAAAATATGGCAGTGGGTTTTTCTCATACCCGTAAAACTAGCCATGATTTTACCGATTAAAGTTATTTCTGTTCCATTTAAGACAATAGTCAGCATCATTAAAACTTTCACTGAATTGTTACCCTCTCTTGCAACCTACGGTCTTCACCATGCCATAGCAAAAGTCTATGCCAATATTGAAACTATAGAAAATTCTGACGACGATTGGAAAGTTCCTAAAATATTTTTTCTTTCATTATTTTCTCTTCTTTTAGCCATACTTCATATGAGCTTAAAATTATTTACTCTTATTTTTAGAGCTCTATTTTCCCCCGATAAAAGCTCTAAATTAGCGGGCGCTTACGGCAAAGAAGTGAATAAAAAATTGGGGGTTGTTGTATATTATTTAAACAAAACAATTACCAGTTTTTTTTGGGCTGCTGTAATTCCTTTGGCACTTGGGGCTGCTATTATTTATTTTCCTAATGCCATTGTTCCCGTGATCGCATGGTTTGGAAATCTACCTCCGGTTGCTGCTGCATTACACGCAATGAACGGTGCGTTAGTGTCATTCGCGATCAAATTTTTTGAATACGATATTACTCCGACCGTCGGTGCGCTCGCCACATTACTTCATGTTCCGGTCTCTGAAGCGATTGCAGTGATAGGCGCAACGCTCGGATTTTTTGGTTCCTCAATCATTGTGATCGTGTTGAGTTTGATAGCAACACCTTTTAGTGATAAATGGGCCGCTTGGCACGAAGGTGGACCTTTTACAACTTGGTTGCCCTCCAAATGGGCTGCATTAAAAAATCGTGTATCTGCATTGGCAGATGCATTGACAATTTTTTTAGGCCTTCAAGAGGATGCAAAATCTAATGATATAGAATTGAAGAATACTAGCGATCCTACGACGACGACTCCAAGCAATAAAGCTGATGGCTTAGTCGATGGAAAATCAATTGCGGGTGCTTCCGCAGATAGCAGCTCAGCATCCGCTGATCGCGCAGTAGCAAACGCTGAAGTCGAGCGTGGCCCAAGACTTCCAAATTCTCCAAATCGAGATGCGCAAAATCCTGCAAGAAGAGTTGATATTAATTCAACTAGGGCTTTAGAAGTTAAATGATAAAGACCAAACTGATCTTTCGTCGAGCCGTACTCCAACTAAATCATCACCTTCATAGAGCAATGGAATACGATTTCGACACCAGGGAAAAACATCCCATTCTTGAAATAATTTTTTCAATTCGTGAGTGCCTTGGCGACCAGGAATTTTCATCATTTCTCCACCTTGTCTAAACCGAATGACTACAGGTCCTTCGATAGAAGCTAAGGCTTTTCCTTTAATTCGCTCATCATTAATTTCAATTATTCCTAAATCATCCGGTAATTTTAGTGGCGCTTTTTTATCCCACACGAGCTCTATACTGGAATCAAATTCCTCTAATGGGGGCATTGCATATAAAAAACCTTGATATCGCCGCACTTCCGCACCCGGCCAATGTACACACGGAATTTTATCCTGTGCAGCATGCACACACTCGCGTAATAAAGAATCTAAGTGTGCTGTCGATGGCAGCGGTAACTCTTGATTTTCAATCCAATAACGCAACACATTCTTTTGTCGATGCACAGAGAGCGTTAATAATTTTTCAATATTTAAAGCCTGATTTTTTTGATCGATAAGAACTGCCGCGTCATTTAGTGCTATTTCTTCAAGTATTTCACTCACACTGGCACAATGCTCAGCACTGCGGGACAATGTTTTTTCAATACTAGGCCAACGAGATGATAGCAATGGAAAAAT
>CAYUMZ010000379.1:0-1813 GCA_964446105.1 uncultured Gammaproteobacteria bacterium
GATTCGTATGGAAAAAACCATGATGTTTGTCATTTTAGTTTTGATCATTGCGGTGGCGGCGTTTAATTTGGTTTCTTCATTGGTGATGGTTGTCACCGATAAACGCGCTGAAATTGCGATATTACGAACCTTAGGCGCAAGTCCTGGGACTATCATGGCCACCTTTATGGTTCAAGGGTGTGTTGTCGGTGTAGTGGGTACATTAATGGGGTTAGTGGGTGGTGTTGCTTTAGCCTTAAATGTCACAGTGTTAGTTGAGAAACTTCAACAACTTCTTCAGACTCAATTTATAAATTCTAATATTTATTTCATTAATTATTTACCCTCACGATTAGAATGGCGCGATGTGACGGAAATTGCATTAATAGCATTGGCAATGGCATTAGTTGCGACAATTTATCCAGCTTGGACAGCAGCACGAACTCAACCGGCAGAGGCTCTGCGCTATGAATAATGTCAGAGTAAATCCAGAAACCGAATTACCGATAAAAAAGTCGCAGACTATAGATGAGCGTAATGCTGTAGTACGCTGTGAAGGTTTAGAGAAAACATTTACCGATGGAAATTTAAATGTTGAAGTCCTGAAAAATATTAATTTAACGGTTTGGGAAGGCGAATTGCTTGCCATTTTAGGGGCTTCAGGATCGGGTAAAAGTACGTTATTACATTGTTTAGGCGGATTGGATAAACCCACCGCTGGCCGTATTTGGGTGCATGATACAGAAATTAATACGCTGAATCAGCGTGAGCGTGGATTATTAAGAAATCACTATTTAGGATTTGTGTATCAATTCCATCATCTGCTGACAGAGTTTAATGCGCTTGAAAATATTTGCATGCCCTTATTAATTCGTGGGGTAAAACCCTCCATTGCTTCTGCTAAGGCTATGGATTTAATGGAAAAAGTCGGTGTTGTGCATCGTGCTACACATCGTGTAGGAGAGCTATCAGGTGGTGAAAGACAGCGAGTAGCCATTGCTAGAGCCTTGGTGACAGATCCTGTGTGTGTATTGGCCGATGAGCCTACTGGTAATTTGGATAATGTTACAGCTGGACATGTTGTAGATTTAATGCTGAATTTAAATAGTTCTCTCAAAACAAGTTTCGTCATTGTAACCCACGATTTGAAATTAGCGCATCGACTGGATAGACGCTTGACGCTTGCCAGTGGGCGCATACAGTCAGAGTAATTTCTCCCATATCTTCTTGACCGCTTGTAAGCTTAAGCTTACGAGAATTAGGTAAAATATCCACTTTTCACATGCCATGAATTATGGTGAAATTAGCACTAAATTATTTTAATAAAGTATTTTTATAATAATGATAGTAAGAAATGGTGTTTAAAAAAGAGCGAGGTTGGTATGATTCCATTAAAATCAGATGAATTATTGAGTAAAATAATGCAAGATAATGAGTTTAGTGTGGGGGCAGTGGCGATAAGGCTTGGAGTGAGTCGAAGGTCGGTGCATCGGCTGTTAAGTGGGGAGAAGGCGTCGGGGAAGCTGGTTGTGGCTTTGATTCGATTATATTTAGAGCTTAATCCCGAAACGCGAGTTCCCGTAGATTCGTAGGTTGTCAATTACGTAGTATCACGTGTTTTATGAGCCGATCCATTAGTTTAACATAATCGAAGATATTGATGGCTCGCTCGGCTCCCCTCGCTTTTTTAAAAGAATTTCAGATGTTGATGAGATGGACTGGGCAAGACGACCTTTTCAAGAACACATTACTTCGCAATGATTATAGTGTCGCCCATAGTCGGCGTGACAATTCGAACTTCTTTCCGGGAATGGCTCGCTCGGCTCCCCCTCGC
>CAYUMZ010000380.1:0-1809 GCA_964446105.1 uncultured Gammaproteobacteria bacterium
TGCCATCAGAGAAATGTGGGTGCCTATTCAGTTGTGTATTAAAGAATATCCCGATCTTGATAAAGCCCTGTTAGGAAAATTATTGACCCCTGCACTTCGACATGGGGCGCGTGATCTTGCCAGAATCATTCTAAAAGCAAGTCCAAAGCCGAATCCAGAAGATAGCCCAGAACCCCTATTAATCTATTCGGTATACCATGAATATATTGAGCTGATCCCACCATTGATTGAATTTGAACGTCAACGACATTCGTACGCCGGTGATGACAGCCTAGCGTATCTTCTAGCCAGAGACTATGCTCATTTCACTCAGAATGAGCCAGCAACTAAGCTCTTTGACGCCGTAATGCCAGTAATATTTGGCTATAATAAAGAAATCATTTGTCAGATGTTTTTTGAGGCTCTGTGTCTCGATGATTGGCTAACTAAAACTGATTTTGCTAAACAACGATTGTTACACTACCTACATAAATGTCAGTTCTTAGCTGAAGAAAACAATGATATTATCAGTGCATTGAACGTGATTTTGGACAGTTTCCTAGACACAATAAATAATACCCCAAAAAATTCTCTCAATAATGCTATAAGAAAACTTATCGCCTTTCTCAGAGAAAATAATGCTCTCTTTCTATTGGAGTCTTTACTGGATTCACCTTTCTGTGAACGATTATTTAATAACGAAAACTTTTACCTTGCAATTATTCATGCACTGCCACAGGATACTGTTAAAAGTACCACGGAATTTATTGAAATTGTTATCAAAAACAACCATCGAAAAGCAATCTGGCAGAAAGTTATTGATCAAATATTTCAACATATCTTGCAGGGTTACGTGGTTAAACCATATATGATCGAATTTATTATGAGGTTTTCTCCAGGTAAGACAGATCAGCTCATGAGATTTTCTTGGCCTATTCTGAATAATACAAAGATCGTTCAATATATTTTTGATCACTTCAATCTTACTCCGATAGAGAGAGATCAATTTTTCGAAGAGGCTGTATGTAGAGCAACCTCAACAGAATCCTTAACCGTTTATTTTCAGAATGGTTGTACTGTTACGCCTAAAAGTCTGGAGAATGCTACCTATTGTAGGTCTCAGGATATTTTGTTAGCCCTACTCGATAAGATTGAGCAAGAAAACTTTGATACTCGATTTAATGGGATGGCAGGAATAGCATTTTGTAGAATCTGGGCTCTTTCGCGTGATAATTCTAGATTAGTACAGAAACTGATTCATCACCTGGATTCTTCTTACTTAAAGCATTTAACGCTTCTTGATTTGGTGATAAATAATCGGGGCCTTATCAAGGAAGAATACCCACACTATCCTAATTTGCAATATTTTCTGAAGGGTTGTGAAGACTTGGCGTATAGTAGTTCTGAGAAGTCTCAATTACCTCAGGAAAAATTCCTAGAGATACTCGCTATAGTAGAAGAATATTTCTATTCAGTAGGCTCAAACGCTTTTCATGATATTCCCGATGACAATACTATTGCTGATGCTTATACCAAAATACTTTCAGTATTTGAAACTATTCTTAACGCTTGGAAGCTGCCAACATTCATTTCGCGTTCTACGGCCCCAATCAATTATGCATCCTATATGAGAAACCTTATGCAAGAGGTTGATCGACTGTTGACTAAAAATAAATTCCCTGCATCAGATAGCGCCACTTTGTCTAATAAACAAACGGATACTTACGCCCACTCTCTGATGATGTTCAATTTATAGGATGGGGTCAGATCTAAGTTTGATGGGTTCTTACTGAGTAGAAGGGGCCCCTTCTACTCAGTAAGAACCCATCA
>CAYUMZ010000381.1:0-1794 GCA_964446105.1 uncultured Gammaproteobacteria bacterium
TTCTTTAATAATGCGATCGGTAAAAGTTTCCCATCCAATTTTTGCATGAGAATGTGCATGGCCCGCCTCAACAGTGAGTACAGTATTGAGTAGTAATACTCCTTGTTCTGCCCATTTTTGTAAACATCCATGCGAAGGAATGGTTATTCCAAGATCATTATTTAATTCTTGAAAAATATTCACTAAAGACGGGGGTGGTGAGACTCCTTTTCGAACAGAAAAACATAGACCATGGGCTTGGTTGGGTCCGTGATAAGGATCTTGCCCAATAATCACAACTTTTACTTTATCAAATGGAGTTGTTTTTATCGCGTTAAAAATATCTTGGCTCGGCGGATAAATAATTTTGCCTTTCGCTTTTTCCTGATTCAGGAAAGCCATCATGTCTTTGAAATAAGGTTTTTCTTTTTCGCCCGCTAACACCTCTTGCCATGTTGTAGTGCTTGAGACTGCTTCTGTGCTTTCCATGTTGTTCTCCCTAAATTAGGTCTGATGCTCTCGAGTATAACACCATTTCCCATGATTTGGAGAGTATGGTATTATTGTTCACATTAAACATTATTGAGGAAGGATTATGACTCAAGGAAGACGATTAGTAGCCCTGGTGTGTAGCCTTTTGGTTGCAGGTGGAATATCCGGATGCTATCCAGCTCATGAGACTGTCGGTAAAGGGACGCCTTTTCGATTGAATATGTGGCAGCGCCATGATTTTGATTACATGGTCTATCATTTGCGGCTGCGTGGCGTGCAAGTTGTGCGAGTGGGTGATAAAACCCGTATGATTCTTTCAACGGATAATTTTTTCAAAGTGAATAGCGTTGAATTTGAGCCAGGCGCTTATGCAACAATGGCATGGGTTGCCCGATTACTCGAACATTGTGCTTGTTCACGCATAACAATCACGGGCCATGTAGATAATGTCTTTAAAGATAAACGTCGTGACGAATTATCCTTGCAACAAGCTCGTGCAGTAGCCTCTGAGCTTTGGGCCTATGGAATTCCGAGAGAGATGATGACTGTGACAGGTGAGTCGAATCGTCAACAGGTGGCGACTGACCATACGGTGTTTGGTAGCGGTGATAATAGACGTATTGAAATCAGATTGGATTAATTATTAAAGTTTGGATAAAAAAGAAGGGGGGACATTTGTCTCCCCTTTTTTATTGATGAGTCAAAAAGAAGTCTTCATTGCACGATGAGGGGTTTTAGGGGAGAGAATTGTGATTCTCTCTCCTAAACATATCAAGGAAGCATTTCCTGGTTTTAAAATCAGTAGCCATTGAGGCATTCAGCGGATAAAAATATTTAAAATTTTTAACCCGGAAATATTAGAATGTGCCTTCGTCGCTTGTCACAAGAATTTGCGGGGGTCTGACGGCTGGAACATTCGTATAATCTACAATGGCTTGTCGCAATCCACGATTTAATGGATCGTGATAAACAACAGGTGCACTATACATATCGCCGCCCCAGCTATAAAAAAGACCTAGACCTAAGCGATTTTCTCTACCAAAAGGCACATCACCGCCGTCCCGTTGGAAATAAGTTGTTAGCTCTAATAATGATCCTAGAGAGTGTCGTGCAATCCATTTAACAGAGATTTCGTAGTCATAATAGGGTCGACGATCGATGCCGCCGATACTGAATTGGAATTTTTCGCCAATATTTTGATGATAGACTGCGCCACCTCCAAATCCAATGGAGTCGTCATCTTTTTGAAATTGTCTTTTATAATTATTTTCGTCATAGCACAGATCGAGATCAATATAACCGGTGCTCCAAGGTTGAATTCTT
>CAYUMZ010000382.1:0-1789 GCA_964446105.1 uncultured Gammaproteobacteria bacterium
CCCCTTCCACCCGACAACTTGGAGAGAGCAAATGAATGATCGTGATTCAAACAGCGAAACGAGTGCTGAAGAAGTACCCAGAGAAAAACTGGGCATAACTCTTCAACGTGCACGTGAGTTTAAAGGATTGAAAACGGAAGACGTTGCTCATCGATTAAATTTAAGTCAGCAACGTGTTTATGATATGGAAAATGATGATTATCGTTTTGCGGGTGCTGAGACCTATGCAAAAGGCTATTTACGCTCTTACGCAAAATTATTAGGCCTTGATCCAGATTTAATTGTTCATGAATTCGAGCGCTTAAAATATTCTGATACCATTGAACGACACGAAACAAAATTTCTTTCGAAACGTCAATTTTCTTCAGGTGATCGTTGGATGCGTTGGGTGACTTATAGTATTGGAATGATTTTAATTTTTTTAGTGGCTATTTGGTGGCGTAGTCAACCTAATCATGTGGTCACAACGACAGTGGCTACGGAAACGACTGATCAAACAAGCACTGATGTTACTCCGCAAACCACGCAAAAAACAGAAACTGTATCAAATCAACCTGCTGAAGTTCAAAGCGAGAGTATTCCGTCAACACTGGAATCGACGTTGTCACAAGCATCAGCCCAACCAACGACCACCGGAACCACGCCACAATCGGATAAAACACAAACAGTGCAGACACAAGGGACAACATCTGATATTAAAAATAATTCTGCAACTCAAGCGCCTGATGCAGCTAATCAAAAAAATCCAACGATTTCCACGGCCGCACCCGCTAATCCGCAAGCACCCACTAATCGAACAGCTATAAAATCTTCTGCACCCGCGTCTTCAGATTCAGTTGACGATAGTGATGAGGATGATGATGACGATACTACTGATGCAAAAGCTGATAATTCAGCAGTCACGAAAAAACAAAGCTGGTATCAAATTAAACCGTTCAAACCAAGAGTTCTTATTGGACAGCGAGGACAGGATGAAAGGGCATTACTTCAAGAACTTGAAAAAGTGTTTGGTAGGGGTTAAAACGTGGCGGCACTTATTCAAGCAATTCGAGGAATGAATGATATTCTTCCTTCTCAATCACCGTATTGGCAATATATTGAAAAATGTTTAGCCGATTTAATGTTGCGATATTCCTACCAAGAAATTCGATTTCCTGTTTTAGAACAAACCGTTTTATTTAAACGAACAATTGGTGAAGTCACTGACATTGTTGAAAAAGAAATGTACACGTTTATTGATCGTAATGAAGATCAACTAAGCTTACGTCCCGAAGGAACTGCGGGTGCTGTTAGAGCAAGCATTGAGCATGGTTTATTAAATTCGCAACAACGAATTTGGTATCTAGGACCCATGTTTAGACGAGAAAGACCACAAAAAGGACGCTATCGTCAGTTTTTTCAGTTTGGAGTTGAAGCATTTGGAATTACAGGCCCAGACATTGATGCCGAACAACTTTTTATGATGGCTCGATTTTGGAAAGAATTGGGGATTGATCGCCATATTCGTTTAGAATTGAATTCATTAGGGACATCAGAAACTCGACAACGATATCGTGAACAGCTCGTTCGTTATTTTAGTCAGAATAAAGAACAATTAGATGAAGATTCACAAAGACGTTTGACGACAAATCCTTTGCGCATTCTTGATAGCAAAAATCCTGCGATGAAATCGCTCATTTCTAATGCACCCATTTTACCTGATTATTTGGATGATGAATCAAAAGCACATTTTTCAGGATTATGCGAATTATTAGATGCAGCAGAATTAAAATATGTATTAAATCCATAT
>CAYUMZ010000383.1:0-1780 GCA_964446105.1 uncultured Gammaproteobacteria bacterium
TTATATTGGAAATAAGCTCCTCATCGCATCTCTATTTAAAAGCACAATTAAATCTTAAAATTAAAGATTTTGGGGGTGGGATAGCATTTTCGGAAAATGGTAATTTTCTTGCCTTAGACTGCATAGATGGAATCCATATAGTTGACTGCAAAACTTTCGCAAAATGCCATACCCTAAAGGTACCTACTAGTAAGACATGCTCATACATATTATTTCCAGACTCTGAAAATATCATTATAATCTACGAGGGTAGGCGCCACATATATTTCAAAAAAAATCAACAAAATTGGAAACTAGTACATACATCATTTAATAGAAGCACAAATCTATGTTTTTACGGCTCTGGCATTGATTTAGCTACTGGTATAGACCCTGCTAACCATAATTTATTAAGCTTCCTAAAAGAAGACGAAGATAAAAAAATCGATCAATCCAATGAACACGGGGCTATAGGCAAATCATTACAGATGTTTGCAGATGGCAAAAACTCTGTAAGAAGATTCAGAAGAATTGGGCTCGAGTTTTTTACAAATCTTCTGCCCTCAAAAAGCGAGATAGGCATCGTAGACTACGTATTTGATGTATCAGCAAACCTCAGTGAATCAGAGATTGATGAGAGCACACCACTTTCCTCCCCTGACATGAGTGATAAAAATGAAAACAATCTTAAGATGATTTAAAACCCTTTACTATTGAAGTAACTTATGCGCATTCACACCCCTCCCCAACCCAATACCCCACGTTGCATATATATAAGGCAAGGGGGTCAAATTTCCTTTACCGTGTACACATGACTCATTTAAATAGACACAATAAAAGTTTTGATGGATAAAGCCATAATCATGGTAACTCAATAAATGCCTTTCGTAAGTCTAATAATTTAACACCCTCAATACCAAGCCAAGAGATTCAATATAAATGCCATGGCTCCTGATCGCGAATTAGTACAATTTTGTCCAGTATACAGCCCTATCCGTAATTCTACGGGGGGCTAGAAACCACAAATTTATTAATTTAGCAAATCTCATTTAACATATATTTTTCTAGGTCTAAATCAACATATAAAAAAAAGACAAGCCTCCAGCTTTCATTTTTTTACTATTTTTTGATGCATTTCATTCCTCATACTCGAGTACTTCTGCTGATCTGTCAATAAGCCCAAATTTTTATCCTGATCTCAGGTTTTTTAATTTACTTGAGAGGAGATTTAAGATGAAATTTTTTGATAAAAAGGCTGTTGAAGTTGATAGCGCTAAAGTTGTCCGTGAAGTTATTGATGAAGAGTGCAACGAAAATCTTTATGCGGCGATTAGAGAGGTTAAAGCTATTCTCGAATGTCGAATTCGTAATGAATGCAAACTTTCTGGTGATACAGATATTCAGTGGGAACCTTATTGGGGAACAAAACACACAAAGAATATGGATAATTTAGGATATGTCATCGGATTGCGTTGTGGACACTACTCCTTCCGTGTCGACTATGATCCTGCCAAAGGAATTCATATCAACTATGGAAGTGATAACAGAGAAGATAATTATGTAAGAGCCAGGAAAGCAACGCGACCAGCCCATGTCTTCAGTACCAATAACAATGATGAACAGTATGTACGTCAAATTTGGGAAGAGCTATCACGACGATATCGATATTTTAATGGCTCAGAGAAGTATGAAAAATGCCGCGATGAAGTTATGCAGCAAATGAAACACGATAAAGTTGTACGGATTTATTAATTAACTTAATCGGGAAGTTCGGCCTAAAAAAACGAACTTCCCAAATTTT
>CAYUMZ010000384.1:0-1773 GCA_964446105.1 uncultured Gammaproteobacteria bacterium
ACAAGGAAATAAAGCAAGCTGTTGTTTTTCAATTTTTGGAATGAAAGAGGTTAATTTATCAAAGTAGCGACGATAATTTTCGCGAATTAATTGCTCGATTTCATCATGTGAGAGCTCTTTTTGTGAGCCATCTTGAGTGGAGAAACGTTTACCATTGGCAAACATAATGGTGGCAATTGTTTTCGGCGTCATGGGTAGATGTCGATATTCTTTTAATAACATCAAAATATCTTTGAGCAGCAAACCCATTTCTTCGCCATTGCGAAGATAAGCGGCGACTAAAATTCGATCGAGATCGATGGGCACTACGATCATTTTTTCGCCTTCAGGCGTAGGCACTCTCACTACAACAAATTGATCTTGATGGCCATCTTCTTGCCCCATCAACATCAAAAAAGTAGAAAGAAGGTGAAATTGATCGTGATCGAGTTTTTCTTGGAATTCTTTATATTTTGCAGGGTCCGATAATATAGCCGATAAGGGTTCGCCGTTTCTTGCTGTGATTAATAGCGTCGGTATGGCTTCTTTGAGTGTTCCTTTGGTTTTCCCTTTTTGATGAAGATGATCATAACGCCATAATTCGCTACGTGTTACTGGACAACCAATTAAAGACAACGCAATTTCTGCAAAACGCTGTAACCCAGGCATATCCGGTTTGAATTTTGCAAACAATAGTGGTTTAGGTGATTGACGTGTTTTGATCGGTCTAACGATGTGTTTACCTTCTTTAACGCCTTGTGCGCGAATAATATCGCCTTTCTCATTAATCAGAGTATCCCAGACTTCTTTTAAAAAATAGCGTTCGCCATGTTCAACGCCACGCATACAACATTCTTCAGGGTGATCTTTATCAGGTTTGGTGGTTGTAATTTGATTCAGGTCGAGTTCGTATGCTAAATCAGGTTGGCGAATTTTTAAAATTTCAACCGCTTTGCCAAAATCTTTTTTACCTTTATTTTCTTCGATAAATTTGAGTGCCGCAGGTAAGTCAACAAAATCAGTAGCACCTTGATTGATCAGAGCAATAAATGCTGATACATTATTTCGATCGATTGCAAAATCGAGTGCAGTCCCTTCATCCTTTGTTTGAGATCTATTGCGCTTGAACATTGTGCGCACATTTAAATTCACATTGCGCAGTCTCATCGATGTAATAACCTGTTCTGCAAATACTTGATCTTGTATTTTCATTGCATCAATAAAAGTCATCAAGGGGGTGCGCTGTTGAGTATCTTCACTTTCTGGTTCACAAGTTGAAATACTAAGACACAAATCCAGTGTTTTTAAGACGCTTTCTTGTGGGATGCTTCGATCAAGATACGTTCGCAAAAGAGTGTGTAATCCCGTTTCGCCGTCAGCATTAATTCCATTGATATTCACAAGTCCTTTTGAGAGTAATTTTACAGTTGCATGTTTTCCTTGAGCAATGGCTTCCGTTAATAATTTGTTGCAATCGCGTTTTTTTAGCCAATGTAATTCAAATTTAATATCCTCAAATTTAGTTCCGAGGGTTTCGAGTAAATCGAGAATCTCATTATCGTCTTCAGGAAGAAAGGGCTCGATTTGACGATCATAGAAAAGTTTTACAGACTCAGGAGAAGTCAGTTTTCGAACTTTTTCTTCATTGAATGTAGCGCGATAGTCTTCTAACAGCTTGCCCAACGAGATGCCTAATTCTGGAATCATGCATTCGTAGGTGAGCTCCTCCATCGTTTTTAGATGTTGTTCTTTCGGTGTCTCAACGGTGTTAATTTTTTTTACGAGAGTGATATA
>CAYUMZ010000385.1:0-1761 GCA_964446105.1 uncultured Gammaproteobacteria bacterium
GGGGTTCTGGTAAATTATCGAATTTTTCAATTTCAGGGAAAGAAATATCGACAACTGGGGCTTTCGATTTAATGGCTTCATCCAATAATTGTGGAAGTCTATGTAAGGTTTGAGGCCCAAAAACAATATCCACAAAAGGAGCACGTTGCGCAATCGCGTGGCCTTCTTGTGAAGCCACACAACCTCCAACCCCAATAATCATAGAAGGTTTTTTTCTTTTTAAGATTGCCCATCGTCCTAGTTCTGAGAAAACTTTCTCTTGAGCTTTTTCACGGATAGAGCACGTATTTAACAATAAAATATCAGCGACTTCAGGATTGTCAGTGAGTGCTACTTGATGTGAAGCACTTAATACATCCATCATTTTATTGGAATCGTATTCATTCATTGCGCAGCCATGAGTTTTTACGAATAATTTCATTGAATGACCTCGTTAGCGATTATTAGAAATTGCATCTCACAAATATTCATCTTTACAGTGAGTTTCTTTTACAAAAAATAAAACAATTAACGAAAGCGCGATCGTGATAGGTAATATACTCAAAGCAATATGGTAGGTATGCGTATCGTAAAATCGAACACCCCCTTGCATCTGACCATGCCAATTTACATCCAGCAAGTAACCGATAACGGGTTGTGCGATCATACCACCAGCTGTATTTAACGTATTAATAAATCCTAATGCTGTCGCTGATGTTTCAGGAGGGTTGACCTCACGAGCAACAGAAAATACAGGTAAAAATCCGCTGCAAAAAAATCCGAAACTAAAAAATAACAAACCCGACATTGTTTCTGAAAGAGGAGGGCCGTAAATAATCGCACTCATTGTGATCAGTGATCCAAGACTGCCTATATACATGGGTGGTTTACGACGTTCAATGCGATCAGAAAACCAGCCCAGTAATGGTGCCCCAACTGCAAAGCCGATAAAAATCATAGAAACGATAAAAGCAGCGGAGGTTGAATCCATTGAATGAGATTGGCTGAAAAATGAAACGCTCCATAATCCTGCAAAACCAGGAATAGATAAAAACATTAAACCGCCATATAAAGCGACGATCCAATTTTGAGGTAAACGTACAACATGTTTCAAACCCGCAAAAAATCCTTTATGTTGTAGATTTTTTGGATGAGAAGATCGAGGTTTATCACGTATAACCAGCAATACAATGAGTGCAAGAACACAGCCAATATAGCCGAATAAAATTAATGTTTCACGCCAACCAATGGCATTAATTAATATGCGCAAGGGAGCTTGACCGTTCCAAGCACCAATCATGCCGATGGTTAACAAAAGCCCTGTCATTAATGCAAATCGATTTAAAGGAAGCCAAGAGGCTGCAATTTGCATACAACTCACGGCTGCAAACGCAGAGCCTAAACCAATGAGAAAACGCCCGACTGCCGCCAAAATAAAAACGTCAGAGTACGCAAAAATGAGAGCCCCGAGTGCGCAGAGTAAAACAGCAGCGGTGAGAGGCTTACGAGTCCCAAAGCGGTCTAATAAAATGCCAACCGGAAGCTGCATAGCCGCATAAGCCACATAATAAGAAGTCGAGAGGTAACCCATCTCAGCGGCGCTGAGATTGTAGGCCAACATGAGATCTTTCACCATGACATTGGGAGACACTTGAAGGAAGAACTCGTAGCAATAGAAAATCGCACCTAATACCCACATTAACCAAGCCAGGATTCCAGGATGTGAGCGGTCGTCTGCTAATCGTGTCATCGTTTACCAAAAATTTTAGATTGAAGGACGGT
>CAYUMZ010000386.1:0-1761 GCA_964446105.1 uncultured Gammaproteobacteria bacterium
TTTCGAATAATGTTTCTGGTTGAATAATAGGATGATCAAACAATGGGACATTTTCAGGATTTTGAAAATTAGCAGGTAATCGCCCCAGAGTGTTTGATGAATAGTTAATGTTTTCAAATGATCTCATGTTATTCCTTGCACCATAAAAATCCTGCTCAATATGAGGCCACAACATCCTTAAAAAACTATCTTTAGCTGGAAGCGCCACATTTTCTTCCTCTGTCATTTCAATAGTACCCAACAAATGAAGGCCTTTTTTTGCACGAGTGGTTGCCACATACAGGACCCGTGTGATTTCATATTGAGATTTACAGACATCTTGAAAACGTAAATAATTATAAATAGGATCACCTAAACTCGCTGTTGGTTTAATTGGACCTAAAATCAAATCGGCTTCTGCATCAGGGCGAGGTCGTTCCCACCATAACAATAATTGTGCACTATCCGGTTTTGCTGTTCGTTCTAATCCGGGTAAAATTACCACATCAAATTCTAATCCTTTAGCCTTGTGCATCGTCATTATTTGCAGTCGATCATCAGACTCTGGGTCTACAATTGCATATAAATTATTCAATTGTTTTTCAATTAAAGAAAAATCGTACATTTCAACAGGAGAGAGTTGATCGAGTAATGCAAAATATCGATCAACATTTTGAAAATCAGCGGATTGTTTGATACAAGAGGGGCCTCCAAGAGATTTCCAAGTCGTATTAATCCAATGTCGCAACGTTAAGCGACCTTTCAAAGCCAGCGCCTGCTGCAATATAGGTACTATACGAGATAATCGCACTCGCGCATCTTCGGAAAGCCCTTCACAAGATTCATAATTTTCGATAGTACGCCACAACACCCCTGAACCCGCCGCTTGTGTAATAATGAGCAAATCATTAAGCGATAATCCACACCAGGGTGCCCGTAAAATGGACAACCATGAAATTCGATCTGCTGGGTGGAGCAGAGCGCGTGTTAACGCAAAACAATCTTGGATAACCGCCCGATGATTCAATTTTTCCATATCATGCGCTTGATATAGAAAATTGTTTCTCTGAAGGGCCACAAAAATCGCTGCCGCATGATGTCGGGCTCTTACTAAGATGGCTATTTTATAGTGAGGATTTTCATCTCGAGATTGTTTAATTATCGAAATTATCTTTTGGGCTTCGTCCTCAATACTAGAATTAATCAAAGGATGTACAGTTACTTGTCCTTCTGAAGAATTTTCTGGAGAGTGCGAAGATGCATAGGTTACAGCCCCCACACTCATTTCATCTTGCGCAGGAAATAAAGTTTGAAATGACCGATTAATCCACTGAATTAATTGGGGTTTAGAACGGAAATTCACTTTTAATTGAATCGGAGTTAAAGCAATATCACTAATGCCATGCTGCTGAGCACGTAAAAATAGACCGACTTCTGCTTCACGAAATCGATAGATCGATTGCATAGGATCGCCCACTAAAAACAGTGTTCTACCATCATTGGGTTGCCAACCGGCCGTGAGTAATTCCAACAAACGATATTGAGGCGTTGACGTATCCTGAAACTCATCAACTAATAAATGTCGAATACGATAATCCCAATTTAATGCTATTTCTGTAGGGTTATCTGCTGCACCTAAGGCTTGACGTGCACGAGTAGCGACTTCTATAAAATCCACACCACGGTGTTCTCTGAACACTAATTGTAATTGAGCAGCCAAGACGGGTAGTAATATTACTAGATCAGATAATATTTGCCATTGTTCATCAGAGTATTTCGCTG
>CAYUMZ010000387.1:0-1760 GCA_964446105.1 uncultured Gammaproteobacteria bacterium
CCATCCCGCTATCATCCTGATACCTATTCGCTCTTGAGTTTAAAGTAAACACTAAGAGGGTGGTTACCACTTGATTATTACGTGCTCCTATTAACTTCATTAAGTTCACTTGGAAAGTTAAGGGTAAAACGAGGTTACGTCATTGCGAGCGCAGCGTGGCAATCCAGAAAAAATCCAACACAGACTATTCAATAATCGAGATTAATCCACACCATCAGATTTACTTGTACCGAATGCTGGTATAGAAGAACTCTCTGCACTCTCAACCTTGATTTCCTGAAGCTTTTTAGGTTGAACCAATGGAGTATATTTATTAGAACTTGTAGATGACCCAAAAAATGAGCCCGCATAAATTCCAGCTCGTTCCCCAAGAGTAAACTCTGCTTTTTTGAAAGAATTATTCGGATAATTTATTTCTGTAATCTTACCCAATAAATCTTGCACAGAATTGAATACATCAAAAAAAACAAAGGAATTCAATTGAACTTTAGTTGTACCGCAATTTTGGAAAAAATATTCTTTCATCATCGGTGCAGTATTAGCGATAAAAGTATTGAAGTTTTTCACAGGGAAATAACCCCACACTACTGAAACTAAAGCTAACACAGCAGGTATTACAATCATCAGAGCCACTGAGGCATAAAGAAAGATTGGCGCTGTCAAAGCCAACCCTTTGAGTGTAATAGAAGTAAACAAAACGCCTATAAGCATGACTACGCATGCTGCAAGCCATAAACCATTAGACATGTCTCGAGTAAACTCTACACTCGCAACTTCATCTCTTGCGTAATGATAATATTCACGATTTGCCATCTCTAAATTAATTGCAAATGTTAATAATCTATGGAGCTCTTCTGTAGATGTAAATTTTTTCGCAGATGAAACCCCGAATATATCGGGTTGAAATCTGTCTTTATTCTGTACATATCGCAATGGATAAGGAAGGGTATGCTTGCCTGAAACAATTAACTTATATAACGCTAATAATTCGCTCACTGTATAATTATCAGCGGTAATAACAGTTTGATCATCATTGTTATCTTTGAGAACAGATGGAACAAAATCCTCGCGCAATTTTTGCATTGCTGGTATCAGAAGAGTAACAAATGCAGCAATATTCTGATAAATAAAATGGCCACTATTTAAAGCCTGCGCACTCGGTTTAACATTAGTTTCTTGCCCATTTTCATACGTTGTAAATGTCATGACATAATGGATAATTTCTTTTGCAAATTGTGGGTGATTGCTTATCAAAACCAAACATGAACGTTGAAAAAATTCATATTGTTGGCGTTTCTTAGGTGATTTCAATAATGAATCAACTACTTTTTTTGCTTCAATAAGCTGACGAGCTTTATCTTCTGAGTCCTTCGCGTGAGAAGTTTGCGCTTTTTTATCTGAATGATGTACAAGCAATGCAGTCTTGATGGCTTCTTTTAATTCTTCTAATGTTGCAATTCGTTCAAGTCGTAGCAGTGTATACACTTTATTAACGGCTTCAATATCAACAACAGTCAGACTATCTGTAGCAGGAAGGTCCATCTCAGCGGAACGTTTTGGACCAGATGGGCGACATTCAGTGCAATTTGGATCAGTGCACTCTGATTCGTTATCACTATAATCATCATATTTAGCACGGCACTGATCGCAGTTTGGATCATCGCATTCTGAGGAATAATCGTTCTCACCAGGTCCTGCTTGAAGTAGGTCAATCGCTGAGTCACTGTTGCTGCGTTTCATCATGTTATGCCATCTCATTC
>CAYUMZ010000388.1:0-1757 GCA_964446105.1 uncultured Gammaproteobacteria bacterium
CTAGCTCGCCATTTTCGTTTGGTCCACAAACCATCAGTTCTTGATTTTCAGTTAGTGCTAGACAACGCTGGTCAGCGAATACAATGGTGCGAATATTAGCTACAACATTCGTAATTTGAAACCATTGCCTACGTGTTTCGTAATGTGTTTCATGAGGAGGGATACTCATATAATGGAATGCCCTACTCAGTGTGATATATATTTTTCCTGATTGGTTGCGTACTACAATACAGCCTTTAGAGCTATACATTTCAACAATATGAGCATTCGGATATACGATTGGGTTTGCCTGAATACCTTCAACATACCTCGCTTCGAATTCTAAAAGCTTCACATAGCGGTATAGAGATCCATTATCGGTAGAAAGAATAATATCATCTTCATTTGAGGCAATTTGTGTGATTTTTTTACCGGGAAGAAACTCATGCCAATAGACATCTTCTTTAAGAGCATATTCAGGATCAGTTAAGAAAGCAGCTATTTCACCAATACCAAATGCTCGATTATCACGTGTTAATGCGATGAAAAAATAGTAACCTCCATCAATGGTAATAACGTTATTTAAAGTGGTAATTTTTCGCCACCCAAGAGTATTTCTTCTGTATTGAATGTCAAGCGAACGCCCATGGAACCCGAGCCCAGCATCGTAAAGATCTCCGTTTTGAGTAACAAGCATCGCTACATATCCAAAATCAGTAGTGACAGCGATGGCTTTAATGTCTAGGATTGACGTCAACACTGTCATCGACTTTACGGGATCAGTGTGGTGAAGGCCGAGTTCTCCAGCGCTGTTAATACCACAACCAAATAACCTCCCTGTAGTCGTTACTATATAAGTATCTTGATAACCAGCAACAACCGAGCGTACATGGGTAATATTAAGCCGATGCCATGTCAGTTGACTAAAGCAGTATTTATCAACACCACTTTTACCTTCCTTGTTCGACCCACTAACATAAACATGTCTAGATTCAGTGATTAGAAAAGAGTTGTCGTGTGTGGCAACTACGGCTGATATTGTTTGTCTTTTTTGTATCTCTAGATCCCAGAGAGGTGTAAAGCATTTAAAAAAAAGGTACGATGTGGCACGAGCAGAACTAAGATCATCGTGTGACAGATAATGCCCAATTTTATTCCAAATGGTTTGATCTGTATTCAAAATATTTTGATTTAAGTTTGATAAATCAAAAGGGATCCCAGGCATATTTTCAATTTCTTTGAAAAGGCTATCTATTCTCAATAGATGAGCTATATGTGCAATTAGAATATTGGCTTTTGCATTTTTTTCAAACTGAGATAGTTTTTCACTGCAAATCATATTCCAAGCGTCCCTATGAGTGAAATCTTCAGAGATAATATTGGTAGAATCAACTAGATTTTCCCATCTTTCCCATTCAGCAAGAGCGATTGCCTTACGTAGTTTTTTTGAGTAACACTCAGTTTTACGCATCTGTTCAGAAGGACTTTTTTCATTTTCGAGAAACAATATATACTTGTTCTTAATCGCATTGGCTTTTTCAAGATTGAAGAGTGATAAGCGTATTAATTGACCTATAATCATTGATTTCCATTTTCTATACTCAGAAATTCTAAGAGAAAGATCTTTGAGTTTTTCTAACACAATTTTATTGTGTTTAGCGTAGGAAATTGGTAGGTTTTCTCCCGGGGAGGTCATTTCACGAATTTGGTCACGGTAATAATCACCAAATTCATTTTTAATTGTAGCTAATAAGTCTTTGATGCTCTCGAAGAACGCA
>CAYUMZ010000389.1:0-1720 GCA_964446105.1 uncultured Gammaproteobacteria bacterium
GGGCCATCGGGCTGTGCGTATGGGCATTCACAAAACCCGGCAAAACCGCATGATCATAAAGTTCGTGGATGTTGTCAGCAAGATAGCGTTTTTTAGCGTCCGATGATGGCAAAATCGCGATAATTTTCCCTGCGTTAACTGCGATGCTGTAATTATCATAAATGGTATTTCGAGGAACAATAGGGATCAGCCAGCGAGCATGAATCAGCGTATCTATCTTTTGCATTGTGAGGTCCTCCGTAGGGTGAACTATACCAGTCAAATTTTAGAGTGAATAGTGAATGTTGAGTCGGTGGCCAGTTCGATTCTTTGGTTTGCTCGAAATCAAGTGACTTGTCGATATATTATAAAAGTTGGTAGTGATATTTAATACTTTATCTTTCATTTGTCACGACCTGACCCCTATTCTCTGTTATAGCCATTCAGGTGGTAAAGTGTTACAATTTTCCCTTTTTGTAACTGCAGTTATTGATAGGGTTATTTATGCTGGATCATGCTAAAGAAATTGTGGCTGTTAATATTGAAGACGAACTTCAGCAATCGTATTTAGATTACGCGATGAGCGTGATCGTCGGGCGGGCCTTGCCGGATGTGCGCGATGGATTGAAGCCAGTGCATCGACGCGTTTTGTTTGCGATGAACGAGCTCAAAAATGATTGGAATAAACCCTATAAGAAATCCGCTCGTATCGTGGGTGATGTGATCGGTAAGTACCATCCGCATGGCGATACAGCCGTTTACGACACGATAGTCCGTATGGCTCAGCCGTTTTCGCTGCGATATATGTTAGTTGACGGGCAAGGAAACTTCGGATCAGTGGATGGCGATGCACCTGCTGCTATGCGTTATACCGAAATTCGTATGGCCAAGATTGCTCATTCATTGTTGGCCGATTTAGATAAAGAAACGGTTGATTTTATCCCGAATTACGATGGCTCCGAGTACATGCCATCGGTGTTACCGACACAGGTTCCCAATTTGCTGGTGAATGGTTCATCCGGTATTGCTGTCGGTATGGCAACGAATATCCCACCCCATAATCTCAATGAAGTCATCGACGGGTGTATTACGGTCATCGATAATCCCAATTGTGATCTTAACGATTTAATGCAAGTGATTCCTGGGCCGGATTTTCCAACGGCGGGGATTATTAACGGCCGAGCCGGCATTGTAGAAGCCTATAAATCAGGGCGTGGACGGGTATTAATTCGAGGCAAAACGCATTTTGAAGATGTGGGTGAAAAACAAGCGATTATTGTTACCGAATTACCTTACCAAGTGAATAAAGCGCGTTTGATTGAAAAAATTGCGGAATTGGTGAAAGAAAAACGCCTCGAAGGTATCACTGCATTACGTGATGAATCTGATAAAGAAGGTATGCGCATTTATGTCGAATTACGTCGTGGTGAAAATGCGGAAGTCGTTTTAAATAATCTTTATTCACAGACACAACTACAGGTTGTGTTTGGTATTAATATGGTGGCGTTGGATCAGGGTCGTCCACGTTGCATGGGATTAAAACATCTGCTCGAAGCTTTTATTCGTCACCGTCGTGAAGTTGTGACTCGACGAACTATATTTGATTTAAGAAAAGCACGTGAACGAGCGCATGTGTTAGAAGGTTTGGGCATTGCACTTGAAAATATTGATGAAGTTATTGCAATGATTAAATCATCTAAGACACCTCAAGAAGCCAAGGAAAGATTAGTAGCAACCGTTT
>CAYUMZ010000390.1:0-1711 GCA_964446105.1 uncultured Gammaproteobacteria bacterium
AATATTCAGCAGTCAATTTGAAAAACACGTCGTTGGTGAGTGCTCGGCCATACGTCGAAGAAGCTCGAAATACCTTTGATCCGAACGCAAATTCTAACGATAAGGCATCTTTAGGGCCTAATTCATTAATATATTTAGGATCGATTGTCCAGCCGCTCTTATCTGCATAATCCACTGTTAATTGAAAAGGGCCGTGCATTGCGGGAGCCGCTCGATCATAGGCGCAATCTTGAGGTGGATATATGAAATCGGCGACTTTGCCTACTGTGCAGCCGGTACCAGTGTAATCAGCAAACGTCGTTGTCGTCACCGCTGACGCGGCCAAGAGTGTGGCTGAAAAGCAATATTTGCAAATCCTTGCTACCATGATGCATCCTTGTCAGTGTAGTTTATAAAGATCTGGCGATCATAACGGAATTTTCGAGCTATTTAAAGAGGGATGGTTCGGTAACTACATGTCATTTGGGAACTGCTGAAGAGAGGGCAGTAATGTGGTAGGATTTGACACCTAGATATTGCATAAACTATCGTTGCGAAAAGCACAAGAGTGCTGGAGATCTAGATAGTTTATTCAATACCCAGGTGAACCATGAGTAAACACGAAGACCCGCAACAATCGACCCACTTTGGATTTGAAGAAGTGCCCGTTTCCGAAAAGGTAAATAGGGTGGCTGATGTTTTTCACAGTGTGGCTGAACATTATGATGTGATGAATGATCTGATGTCATTGGGTGTTCATCGTCTTTGGAAAAAATTCACTCTTGATATGTGTGCACTGCGTCCTGGGCAAGCTGTGTTAGATGTGGCGGCAGGGACGGGTGATTTATCAATTGATCATGCTAGAAAAGTGGGTGAAAAGGGTTTCGTCTTGATGACGGATATTAATCCTTCGATGCTCGAAAAAGGCAGAGATCGATTAATTGATTGTGGAATCGGAAATAATGTGCGCTATGCTATAGCTAATGCTGAAGCTTTACCCTTTGAAGATGATTTTTTTGATTGTGTCACGATTGCATTTGGTTTGCGTAATGTCACTCATAAAGATCAAGCGCTTATGGAAATGTTACGTGTATTAAAGCCGGGTGGGAAATGCATTATTCTTGAATTTTCTAAACCACATGCAGGGTGGTTTAATTCAGTTTATGATTGGTATTCTTTTACTGTGCTTCCTTGGCTAGGTGAAAAAATTGCTGCAGACTCCGATAGTTATCGTTATTTGGCGGAATCCATTCGGATGCATCCTGATCAAGAAACTTTATTAACCATGATGAAAGACGCTGATTTCAGTCGTTGTGATTATCATAATCTTTCTGGCGGAGTTGTGGCGGTACATAGAGGATATAAAGCATGATGAACACTTTGTTTGATTGGGCAAGCAGTCAAATTTTGAGTTTTGATCCGGAAGTAAAATCTGAATTATCTTCTTTTGCAGGAAAATTAATTAAAGTAGAATTAACCGGATTAAATATTGCTTTTTATCTACAGCCCACACTCACTGGATTGCAATGTTATTTATCTTCAAATAAAAATCCTGACGCTGTGATTATTGGAACGCCTATTGCGTTAGCAATGCAAACATTGCAACAAAAATTTGCATGGTCAATGAAACCTGAAGGGGTGGAAATCCAAGGTGATGCTGAGTTGGTCCATCAATTGACATTATTAATGAAAAAATTTCGCATTGATTGGGACGAAATCATTGCGCAAGTTT
>CAYUMZ010000391.1:0-1710 GCA_964446105.1 uncultured Gammaproteobacteria bacterium
AGTATAAATTTTACTGGGATCCTGGAATTAGGATATAAACGACTTGATTTTTACGGATCTGGATTGATTAAGGGACTATCAGTTGATCTCTCGGCGCGTTTTGGGAGAGGTTTTTCTCAACGCAATCTTGAACAAATGAGGCTTTTTTATCAATATTGGGCCATTCCGCAGACAGTGTCTGCGGAATCTTCCGCTCATTCAATTAACAACTGTCCAATCTTTTCAGGAGCGTCCGACCTTATGGCGCTAGCTAATCGTTTCCCTCTGCCGTGGTCAGCCTATGTTCGTCTTCTCTCTTTTAAGAAGATGCGGATCAGATGCACCTCTACCTTAACTATGCTCGTGAACACTGGACCAAACCCGCTGAAAATCCTCCAGTCGGTCTGATTCTTTGTGCCAATAAAGGAAAAGCTGAGGCACATTACGCATTGGATAATTTACCCAATAAGGTATTGGCTGCTGAATACCAAACAGTCCTCCCCAAAGAGGCGTTACTAATCAAGGAATTGGAACGTACAAGGCAAAAATTAGAAACTAGGGAATTAGTTTAATGAGGTAAGATTTGGCATGAAAGTTTGCATGTCTTATGCCAATTCCCTAAACCAAGATTACTGGGACGCGTCCCAGTAATTTAGGTCAGTGGACAACGATTATAGCACTGCTGTTATTGGCTATAGAGTCTGTTAAATATTCATTTGAGAGGATTTTTTTGACGATTCATCGTGATGGTTTTGAGCTAGTTCTTTTGCTGCATCAATAAAAAATTTGCATTCATGGAGAGCGCGAATAATTTTTTGTAAACCTTTACTGTGCTGTTTATAATGTTTTTGTACGAACAAATTCACTTTATTATAGAATGGATTTATTTCCAATTTTTCATCAATGATCTTTTGTAGTTCATTTGACAATTGAGTGTCAATTTTCACAAGTAGTGCGACTTGCTCATGGAGGGTTCTGCTGAAATTAGCTGTGTAATCAGGAAAGGGTACACCACAATTTGTGAAAAGTAATTTTGCTGCTGGCAATTGGCATTTTACTTTCCATGTAACTTTATCGAGTACTAAAGGGTCTGTAGAAGGTAAATCACGCAAATTTATTGCATTGGTAAAAATTGTAGATTCTGCCATGGACATGGCTGCGCAAAACGACATAATAATATTTCCGAAGCAATCTTTATTTTCTAAAAAGCTAACGTTAGCTTCTCGGTTGAAAGTCCAATTATTGGCTAATCTCGCTTTTAGTTGATCAAATTCTACCGATACTTTGCGCAGAATATCTAAAACTGTTGGCAGAGGGGGTAATTTTTCTGCATTATTGGCACCTGATTTTATTAATACTAAACGTAGATGGTTAAAATTTCCTACAGTGAACGAAACATGATTTTTTAACTGCGGATGTTTTTTTTCTACTGTAGCCAGAGCTGTACGAAATAACTGTTCAAGGGCTGACTTTACTATCATGCGTGGTGGATCAGTTTCTGGTAAGTTTGCATCCAAGTGAGGTTCTGCGCTAGGTTTTTGCACGATGCCTGGATTAAAGAAAGCGCTCGTGCCCAAATGTTGTGGCCTTAACGATGATATGGTTGGTACTTCATATGCAGAAAGTTCTATTTTCGTTTGATCAATGACAGAAATCATTTGCTCAGTAATTTGCTTTGCTTCATCACATTGCTCTATCAGCGATTTCGCCGTTTTAGCATTATTTTGATTT
>CAYUMZ010000392.1:0-1710 GCA_964446105.1 uncultured Gammaproteobacteria bacterium
GTTTATGTCGAAATGCAATTTGCTCAAAACAGGTAGATTCATGGGCCAATTGAGATTTCACGATACTTAACAGTAAGGTGAAATAACAAATGGCCCATGTTTAGGACGTATGATTAACTTTATTTAACTTTAATTTGTGTTTTATTGGCATTTTTTGTTGTTGGAAGTGAAGGAAACTCCGTTCTATCATTCAATGCTTTTGCAAAAAAACCGCATGCCTTGTAGGTTGTTGCATGATTTTTCTGAGGGTTAGAGGTTCCTTTAGAGGGCGGTGCCACTATCAATCCCAGAAGCTTTATTGAGTATAATAAACCGGCAACTTTAGTTCTTGCCTGTTCTTCGGCCAGCTCTATAGGTTGTAGTTTATTACCCCGTGCTGCACAACGTTTATAAAGCAGCTCTTTAAAATTATATTGATAGAGCAATTTTATCGTTTCTTCTATTTTATGAGTTGGCTCTTTCGAAAGCGCTAGCATATGTAGTGCATTATATCCGTAATTCGCTGTCGTCCAATTCATATTGACCTTGTTTTCAGTTATTAAAGATCTAAGCTTTTCAGTGTCGCAATATGAAACCGCGAAGAAAAACCGTGCTTTATCAGTTTCACGCTCATTGATGATCGTTCTAATTTTTTCTATATGTGGGTTTGACGGTGCTTCATTGGTAAATTGATTGATAAGACCTTGCTTTTTTATTGCAGCAGCTAATTTTGAAGTGTACCTGCCGGACTTATCGTGGATAAAAAAATTATTTCCGAGTTCAATCTTATGTAAGCCCTTGTTACATTCAATCCCTTTAAATAAAATTTCCATGTGATTATAATGTACATATGATTCTTGTATTCCTAAGATTTTGATATTGCTATTGACAGTGAGAACCCGTGATAAATGTTCATATACTGAGCTGAAATCTTCGCCGTTTCTAAAATCATGTGTATTCTTCAGAAACACTTTGTCTATCGTTTCATTGTTAGTTATGGCATCTAATAATGCATGGTGGCCTTCGACACCAAATCGGTTATTTTCCAAGTGAATGGTTGAAATATTGCTTGGGTTTTTCTCTAAAAATTCAGCGATTATTTTAATGGAATCATTATTCAAACCGGCGTTCATGAAATGAATTTTTGTAAAGTATGGGAATAACTTGCTGAGTGATTTCATTTCATAATTTGAAATTTTAGTATCATAAAATTGAAACATAATTCTTTCAAGGTTACGGCATCGGAAATCTAAATTATTGCAAAAATCTTCGACGCTGTAATTCTCAAAAATAACATTTTTGAAAGTTACTTTTCTATATCCGGAATCATAGGATAGTTCGGTTGCAATATCTTGAGCTAATTTTGATGTTAACACAACATCTTCAATAACAATTTCATCTTTAAAATAATGGATAGCCATTTTCATCTCCTTCAGGTTGTTAAAACTCAGAAAGAGATTAAGAAATAAATAAGAAATTAAGATCCGAAATGTTACTATAAAAAAATTAATGGTTTATTAAAAAATTAAAATATTCTACGTAATATTACATAGATAATTCAAAAATAATGGATATCAATAACTTTTGAAAAATAATAAATTTTTAAATTTGATGAAATATATTATGATGTAATTTGAATCGTGTAATGATGAATGGTGATGGTTTTCAATAGAGCTAAAATTTGGGAAGTTCGTTTTTTTAGGCCGAACTTCCCGATTAAGTTAATTAATA
>CAYUMZ010000393.1:0-1702 GCA_964446105.1 uncultured Gammaproteobacteria bacterium
ATTTCCAAAAATAAAGAATAATATAATTCAGTAAAAATATTTCTCTGAAAAAGTGATCACTAAAATATTAGTATGAAAAATTTATTTGATGAGCTGAGATTAATTTTTTAATGCTATTATTTTTATATTTTTTTTCTCAAGAATAATTACACTGTAGATATAGCCGAGTAAAACCCAAAATTATATCTACCGAGTTAATTAATAGTCGTCAGAAATATCCGGTGAGGAAGAGCTCTGATCTTGTTTCTGAGACTTATTAACTTTAGCTTTATCCCGTAACTCTTTGACATAAATATTAAAATCCTGAGATCCATAATTAACTGCTAAAGAATTTTTGAAACTCTCTCGTTGTTCAGCTGTCATCATTTTCACTTGAGCAGGAATCGTTTTTTCAACGCTGACGATTGCGTAATCGCCATTTGACAATGCGATACTATCATAAGCCGTTGATTTCTTATCTGACACAGGTTGGCGAAATGCGAGCTGAAGAATTTCAAGATTAATTCCCTTCTCTTGTCGACTTGCGCTGTTTTGTTGATGCCAGGCCAAGTGATGCTCCTTCAAAA
The DNA here is from genome assembly GCA_964446105.1 of uncultured Gammaproteobacteria bacterium. GTDB lineage: Bacteria > Pseudomonadota > Gammaproteobacteria > JAIEPX01 > JAIEPX01 > JAIEPX01. The sequence goes on from CAYUMZ010000393.1 coordinate 567, forward strand.
GTTCATCCGCATTATTACCACCACGTAATTTTTCGACGAGCGCCGCGGCAACTTTTTCCATAGCAACCTGCGCCTGCTGGCGCTTGAGTACCGCCACAATTTTATCCTTCACTTTATCGATCGATAAAATCTGTGCGGGCTGTGATGTCTTAATTCGCAAAACAACTAACCGGCCATTGCCTAAATCAATCGGCGAACTATTGCTCCCTTGCTGTAACACCTCATCGCTGAAAGCGGCAGAGACGATTTTAGGTGAAGCTTCTAGCCCTTCTTGATTTCCTCGACGAGAAAACAATCCCGATGATTTCACTTCCACACCGAGAGCCTGAGCAATCGGCGCCAAAGAATCAGGATGTGTAAATGCCAATTCCGTTAATTGATCACTCAACGCAGTATATTCATGCTCTGCTTTTTGTTTCAGTATGGCTTCATTCACTTGAGTTTTAACAGCACTCAATGGTTGAGGTTTAGGCTCTTCTAATGCTAAAAGTTTATACACTACAAATTCATCGGGCTGTAATTGCACTGAACTGACTTGCCCAACCTTCATCGTTGCCAATAATTTGACCACATTCGCATTGTCTTTTGCTGGGCTAATCCACTCTGATTTCACATCGGAAGGTAATTTTTGCTCTTGCCCCATTTGTTTAGCCAGCAACTCAGCCCGGTTTTTCGCGGATTGAATATCCGCTTCTTTAGCACCTTTTGCGATTGGGACTACAGCTTTTGCAACCTGCCATCGTGCAGGGCTCGCAAAAGACATCTGATTATTTTGATAATAATCTTGCACTTCGGCATCACTCACCTTTTGTTTTGCCTTGAGCGCTTCCGCATCTAACTCAACGTAGTCAACGCTGACCTGCGCTTCACTCTGATAATCTTTTTTATGTGCATCATAATAAGACTGAATTTCGGCGTCTTTAATTGTCGCTTCAGATTCAAAATCTTTGACAGGCAGAGTGATATATTTGAAATCTCGCTTTTGTTCTGCCATAGCATAGGCTTGATCAATTTCATTCGGCAGAGCAAACGCTGATTGAATAATACCCTCACTCAATTGACTGATCGCAAGCGATCGAATCATATCTTGATAGAAACTATTCTCTGAATAGGCTAAGTTATAAATGACATGCTGA
>CAYUMZ010000394.1:0-1697 GCA_964446105.1 uncultured Gammaproteobacteria bacterium
AAGAGTCTGAAGCGGGGTAAATTTTCACGTATCACATAATTATGCTCCGCCAATCGAATCATTCTGGCAGTTTGAAGCCTATTCATATCAGTGTCTTTGGCATTTGTCATTAAATAATCAAAACAATGAATGATGCGATCTCGTGGTTTTGTTCGTTGAACTAATTCAGCGCTCATTTGCTCAAAGTCAGTCTTTATTCCAAACGTATGCGATAAATTTCGCGCCAGCAGTATTAATTCGCTAACATGATCTTGTGCATTAAGGTGATGATATGGGAAGGGCGCGATACTGTCACAGATATAAGCAAATGATTGAATGCCATATTTTGCAAGTGCGCCGACAATTTCAGGTGTTACTGTGCCTCCTGAAGACCAGCCTAAAATGAAAATAGGCTTTTCAGAATTATTATTGTTTTCCATCCAATTTTTAATGGTTAATGCGTAATCTTGCGCCATACTATAAAGGCTAGTAGGCGTTAAGGAAGGGTCGCTAAGGCCTCGTGCTTTTAGTCCATAGACTTGAAAGCGTTCATCGAAAATAGGTTTGCCAAAGATCTCATCACGGCATGAAAAGAGTTCGGTATAATCTTGTTCAGGATCGCCTAAAATTGACGGTGGACAAAACACAAGATAAGGTGCGCCCGTATTTTCCTTTTTACTACGTGGAAGTGAAATAAGCTCTACAGGATGTTGCAAGCTATAGATGCGTTTTGTTTGGCTGAACAGTGTTCTGCATTCAAGTGCAAAATTATTCGTAATTTCCTCTTCGAGCTTTGGATAAACACGACGTATAGATTGTACAAGTGCGCTGACATCAATCGACCTGCCGCCCAATTCGAAAAAATCGTTTTCGGGCTTGTGATTAGATTTTGGAAGAATCTCTCGCCAGATATTTAGAAGCGCTTCATAGATTACTTCTTCTACTGAATTAGTAGTCTCTAGGGTGGAATCATTATTGCCGAATTCACATTCTATTGATCGTTCGAAATATTTATTTATCAGCGCCTTTTGATTAATTTTCGCGTGATTAGGTTTAAACTCAGGCAACCATATTATTTCAATTTTTATATTGTGTTCGGCTTTTTCACCCGATTGCTTCAGCTTTTCTCTAATTAAGTGTTTAATGTCTCCATTAGCAGTTCCTATTTTAGGTTGAATCTCATGAAGTAAGAAAACCACTAAAGTAGTGAGCTCTTTGCTATCTTTATTTTCTCCAACTGCTTCTACGCGTATATGCTTATTGATTTCAATGTCAAACTGTTCGCAGATATGGCGTTCTATGCTAGGGAGTTCGATTCGCTGCCCATTAATCTTAACCATACGAGAATAACGACCAAGATGAATCAAACGTTTATCATTTTGAAATAAAGTGACTTGGTCGCCTGTTTTGTAATAGTGATCCCCGTTAATTTCTTTAAATCGCCATTCATTCTCCTTTCTCACTGTGCCACGATAACCTCGCATTAGAGAAACTCCACTGATCCACAATTCCCCTGTTATATCGCCATTTTCATTGTAGCTCATGTCAATAGAATCTATCTCTTTGTAAAGTGTTTTATCTCCGTACTCTTCTATTTAAGCGTTAATGGGAACTTTTACCAGTAGTTTAGATCCTATTATTGCTTTTCCGATGCGCAGTGGTTTTCCTGACTCATCGATATCGAGATTTTCTAAGGTGGTGCAAATTGTGTTTTCAGT
>CAYUMZ010000395.1:0-1689 GCA_964446105.1 uncultured Gammaproteobacteria bacterium
TTCCGCCTCTTCAACCTGTGAAATAAGTATTCGGTAATATCTATCTTGGGTGATTTGATTTTGTCGTAAGCTTTCTCTCAACGCATTTAGACGATCACTAGGAGGAATCAATGCTTCAAAACAAGAGATCATGGCCGTTTGAAAATGTACAGGTGTTATTCTCCCCTGATGAATCAATTTACGCGCATGTTCCCTGAACATTAAGTTTAATTCATTGATCCAAATATTAGGATCACTAGGAATACTATCGAGATTTGAAATCACTTCATGAAGCATTTTCCCGAATGCTAAATAGGCTGGAAAAAATCGATCAGGTATTGCGGAGCTAGAAACACATTTTCTCCCATCTGCATCTGGAACTGCCGATTCAAATTTTGCTTTTAAATCTGCCTCTGTCTCAAAAAGATGATTATTATATTCTTTTTGAATCTTAAGTAATTTTTCAAGGAGGTTATTGTTAGTCCACAATTCTTTGTAAAGTTGATAGTAAATATTTTTCGCAAGAGCAAACGCACATCGTTGTAAATGAAAATCACCTCGCCCACCTCGTTCACTACTTCCACAATTGCCAGCAGCAATATTCATTGGATGGTAGAAAACCTCTCCTCGATCATCATGACGATAATAATCTTCAATCGCATCACTCTGCTCACGTGCAAACTTCAAAAGCGCCTTTACCGCTTTAATCTGAGAGAGAATTGTCACCGTAGCTAGTTCATCTGTATCTTTTGCTTCAGCGCCACTAATTTTCATCGTTTTATACCTCTATAACGTTAATTTTTCTAAATATATCATATTCAAATAATAAATTCAATATTATACCAACAAAGCGGGAGCCACCACTGGATTTATTTAGGACAGCCCCAGCTTCACAGCGGCAGAGGTTGCCCAAGGTATGAAGGTGATGGATAGCACTAACATGGCTGCTAAAAAAAGCAATGGCGACAATACAGGCTGGCCCAGCGTGGCTGTCATGACACTGCTCGTCCCAAAAATAAGCACTGGGATGTACAAAGGAAGTACTAGAAGGGTTAATAACAAACCCGCATTTCGAAGACCTAACGTTAATCCAACCCCGGCTGCTCCGATAAAGCTCAAAATCGGTGTGCCAAGCAATAAACTGACCACCAATGCCCCTACTCCCGCCCATGAAAGATAAAGCATTTTTCCCAGGATGGGTGAAAGAATAACAAGCGGCAGCCCAGTCACAAGCCAATGCGCCCAGACCTTGGCAAAAATTAATCCAGGTAGAGATACCGGACTAATCATGCACTGCTCTAAAAATCCTTCAGCATGATCTTGTCGCAATAATCCGTTTAATGCCATTAATGCTGATAAAAGCGCAGCCACCCACAAAACAGCCGGCGCCATGGCTTGAATCAATGCAGGATCAACGCTCAATGCCATAGGAAATAATGCAACAATCATGACAAAAAATATAACGGGTAACAGTAATTCTGCACGATTGCGAAAATTTGACATTAAATCATAAAACCAAAATTGTCTCAGCATTCGTATTTCCATTTCATACTAAATTCAAACTCTGAATTGAAATTTCATTTATGGCAACAGGCTGATGCGATGTGAGCACAGCCATGCCTCCCTCTTGAATATGATCTCGAATCACATTTTCCAGCAATGTAATTCCTGCAACATCGATTGAGGTAAAAGGCTCATCTAACAGCCAAA
>CAYUMZ010000396.1:0-1689 GCA_964446105.1 uncultured Gammaproteobacteria bacterium
TTTCTTCTTGTTGAATTTGGATTAAATCTTTAAGGATTCTTTCAGCCCTTTGACGATCGTGTGACACTAAGAAATGGAATGCTTGTGCGTAGTTTAGCTTTTTATAATTAATTTTTTTATCATCAGACTCTATTTTTGCGCGGATGGTTTCATCGAGTAAAGCCACGCATGCTTCCATTAATTGCCATTCGAGTGAATCCTTGTTTATAGAAATAGTACGATGATCTTTTGTAATGGTTTTGTGTTGAGTGGTCACTTGAGTCATTGCTTGAGCTGGACGTTTTGGACTCTGATTTGAGAAGCTATAATGTTTTTTATCTGGCGCAAATTCTTCAAAATGTAAAGCAGATCGTACTCTTTGTGCTTGGGTTGTGAGTCCTGCTGGAGATCGGCTACCTACACCAAAATGCGATGCTTTTCCAACCTCTAAGGGGGCTGGATCTTGGAAAGCGTTGTTAAGTAGTGGATCTACATCGAGTGGTTCTTCAACAACAGGTGGTACAGAAGGGTGCACACGAGCTTGAGCAAGTAGTAGTTCTATTTCTGGATTAAAAGCGTGGTGTTGTGGCTGTCCATCCCATTGTTTTTGCTCATCACGTTGTATATGTTCAAAATAATCTTCAGTATGTAGCCCTTGTCGGCTTGGATTAAAAGCGGACAGTAGTGGCTGTCTAGGCTGCTGTTCTTCCGCATCATTTTCTCCGTCGAGCACTAATATTCTAGGCTCTTCTTCCTCACCGAAGCCTGCTTCATATGCTTCCTGTTCATCATCTTCTGCCGGTGGCTCGTCTTCAAAGTTGCCTCTGGATTGCTCTTTGTTTTGTTTAGCTGCTAGTAGATCATCTTCAACTGGTGGCTCGTCTTCAAAGTTGCCTCTAGATTGCTCTTTGTTTCGTGAAACTGCTTGTGGATCATCTTCCTCTGCATCTTCAACCGCAGCTTCTTCTTCATGAGGCGTGTTAGATTTAAGTTTTCCTAAAACCTCTGTTTTCAAAGGGTCTATTAGTTTAGTTTCAATCATTTGAGATAAGGCATCTATTCTTATGATATCTTTAGCACAAAATTCGACCAGCTCTAGAAGAGCCATGTCATTTTTAATTGATTCCATTTCTAATGCGAAAGACAATATATCTTTTGTAGTATTGCCTGAGCCATTGGTTTCTAAGGCAATATTATTGATCATATCAACATAGGTGGCATGAGGAACTTTTTCTTTGAATTTTTGTAGCACGGCAATATCGGAATAAAAATAAATGATCATTTGAAGTAAGGTATAGCTTTTGTCTTCAATTATTATATTATGATTAATATCAATTTTTTTATCGATAAAAAAACCGGCTAAGCGTGTATTATGTAATAGAGCTGCACAGAATAACAGATTGAGTTTATGTGCTGTGTATTGGTCATTAACATTAAACTTGGCTTTTAATTCACGGCTATTTTCCAGGCGTGAGAGTAAGTCTTCAACGAAATCTGAATTGCCTGATAGCATGGCAAAGAAAACAAGGTTGAGGCCCTGTTTAAAGTCGAATAATGTCGCATGAGCTTGTTGTGCTTCATCGCTTTCAAAAATTTCTGGGAGTAGTGTTTGGTCACCCTTGAGCGCTCGTATAAATCCAGGAGGTCGAAAATATTTGTCGATTGTTATTGGTTTGGATGAATTAGATTCATCAAATTTTGAACCGATAA
>CAYUMZ010000397.1:0-1684 GCA_964446105.1 uncultured Gammaproteobacteria bacterium
AGAAGAGTTACTTCCTGTTCAGGCCGATATTTTAATCGCTAATATTTTAGCTTTACCCCTCATTGAATTATCGACACATTTTTCTCAGCTACTAAAACCCCGGGGTAAAATTGTATTATCTGGTATTCTTGCAGAACAAGTCGATGCCATAAAAACTGCTTACTCAACCTGGGCCACTTTCGAACCCCCTGAGTTCCAGCAAGAGTGGGCATGCCTTAGTGGCCAACGAATTTAGGGGAAAGGGGTCAGGCACTCCCTCTTCCTCCTCCCTAAAATATTGCATCAGGCCGACGATTGGAATAAATGCATGTCCAATGTCCGTTTTCAACTGTAAGATACGAAACAGCACCTGTTTTGAGCTTTATATTGTGTTCAGGAGCAAATCGCGCAATTCCATTGCTAGTTACCACTAAAATTAATTGATCGGGGAATTTCTTTTCTTTGTCATTCGCGAATTCACGCCAATTTTCTGTTATTTTTTCTGGATCAACGTTCCAGCCCGTTGGAACAACATTATTGTCTTCCCAATTTTTTATTGCTTCTGTTCCTATTCGAGCGATAACGTCTGATTCTGGCTTTCCTTCATCAGGACCATAATCAATTTCATCGAAAATGGCTGCAGGTGTAATATGAACTTCAAGGTGCATTGTTGAAAGGATGATTCCAGCCGTTAATAATGTACGCTTCAACGTGCTCGTATACACCGCTTGGATATCGCGATGGTGATGAAATAAATATTCACCTAAATTTTTTGCTTGCTCTTTTCCGCTATTTGATAGAGGAATATCTGTTCCACGACCTACCCGTAGTACTCTATCACCAGGTTCAAATGTATTTCCATGTCGAGCAATGAGTAAATGCAGCATTAATGTATTTCCTGTGCAAGAAGCATATGCTCCGCTTTTTTGGCGTCTTCAAGTGTATCTACACCTGACATACTGGGTAAATCACCATAATCCACTTTAACGGCTTTAATTCTTAAACCATTTTCTAAAAAGCGAAGTTGTTCTAAACCTTCTAGCGCTTCGTATTTTCCTTCAGCTAAATTGACAAATTGTTGCAGCGCAGTAAATCGATAACCATACAATCCAATATGCCTAAATACGGGTGAAATAGAATTGTTTTGGCGATATTGATTTTCATTTCTGATAGCTGGAATAATGTGTTTCGAAAACCACAAGGCATTATTATTGTTATCAACGATTGCCGTCGTTCCACTAAACGGTCGCTGTAATTTATTTTCCCTTAACTCATCCAATGCTTCCCAGGATAATTGAGCAACAGGTGTGGCAACATCACAGTCTGAATGATTGATCAATGTATTAATGATTTCTGTAATAAAATGCGGCGGTGTCAGTGGAGCATCACCCTGTAAATTGACTACAATTTCCGGTCTAGACTTCAATTCTAAACAAGCGGCTAGAGCACGGTCAGATCCAGTCTTGCATTCTACAGGTGTCATCACTACGTCAGCGCCTATGTCTAGTGCATGCTGTTGAATTCGATCATCGTCAGTTGCCACAACAACTTTAACATCGCTTAGATTGTGACTCGCAGCAAAAGCCACTTCAACGACACGTTGCAACAACGTTTTGCCCGCTATCATCGTCAAGGGTTTACCCGGAAACCGCGTAGATCCGTATCGAGCGGGTATCACAATTATTGATCGAGCCATTACTACTCC
>CAYUMZ010000398.1:0-1678 GCA_964446105.1 uncultured Gammaproteobacteria bacterium
TAAAGCGCCACGGCGTCGTGAAGAGAAAAAAGGAGTGTCTCAGATACAATCGTGTACATTAGTGGATAAAGGTGTATGGAGCACACCCTTTGGATTTTCAAAAATAAGAATGGGTAAATTATATGGTTTAATGACTCATCTTAAAGACACTTTGATTCGTGGTTATCTCGTGAAAGACTCTGGAACTGTTGCACGTCCTTTTGATTTTCAATCTTTAGAAGCAGTGAAAACAAGCATGTGGTCGCCAGATGAAGAAAAAAATCCAAGCGAGCGAAGATATTACCCTTCTCAAAAATTCGAAGAATTCAAAGTACACAATTGCAAGTTAAGATCTGATCCAGAAGCCAAAGGTACCAATGAGATTTTAGCTCGACTACGATTCAATCCCTACAGAAGTATCGTAGCAATTTGCGCAGCTACCCTCGAATCTCGATTGCTTGCATTCAAATTTTCACAAGATTTATTAGAAGAATTTCGAGCCTACGCACTAAAAAATGGAATACAACTCAATCCCGATTATAAAATACCTATCATAGTTTACCTTCCCAATATAACAGCTAACTATAATATGGTTGACCCATGGACCAAGAAATATTTTGAAGACCCTGATTTCATATTTTACACTGAAGAAATGAGACAGCTGGATAGCAAAACCGCTACTAAGACCACCGAGAATCCTGATAGCAGATTACACATTTTCTTCGGATTTGAGACTATTAATGGGCCCACATCAACATGCAATTATGATCTATTACTTGGAGTAGATAATTTAACAGACGAACATTTTAGATCAAATTCTGAATTTTCATTGGTACATCATATGTTTGAAGATGGCTTTATCAAACGAGCCGTACGTCTATTAGGACCCTTTGAACCAAGAAACAGAAATAATCGCTGTTATCGAGCAATGTGCACTCTGCTAAATAATAGATACGTTAATATTAATCTTACCATTTCGCGTCTAATAATTGCAGAAGAATTTGAAATCGCATCCTTTTTTCTAGAAAAAACCGCACTTAACAAAGATGAACTGCCAGATTTAAACGAATACCTTCCAGGTTCACTGATAGACTTTTTAATTTCAAAAGGGAACCCAAGACACTTCCAATTTATGGGCCTTGAAGAGATGCTGAAAAAAGCTGCAGAAGCTGAAGCTTGGGTGCCGATCAAACTCTGTATTAAAGAATTTCCTAATGAAACAAAACCCCTTCTCGGATTTTTATTACACAAAGCATGCCAACAGCGTAGACCAGTTGAAGTCAATTTTCTATTAGCCAAAGAAGCAGATAAAACATTTAGTATCGAGAAACTAACGCCCATCGTTTGCTCTGCTTACCTTCAAGATTGGATTACATTGGCCATATTCGCGCGATACTCTACTGATAACAACGACGAAGCCCAATACGGACCTGCTCTCTTAATAGCCCTAAAATTCCGACAAAGAGGATTAGCTAAGTTATTATTGCAAGCAGGCGCAAAGACCAAAAATCGACATGGTGAAAAAGCTTACGAACTAGAATCACCCTTATTCTATGCTTTACTAGATGATTGTGATGAGTTACTCGAACCTTTATTTCATCACGAAGAGCCTTCTTTAGTAGACAGCGATACTGCTCGAAAAAGATTGTATTTAATAAGAGATCTGGCACTCTTTAAAAACAATAATCACGTCGAAAAA
>CAYUMZ010000399.1:0-1663 GCA_964446105.1 uncultured Gammaproteobacteria bacterium
TATCCAAAAGTCCTGCCCTATACTCCAGCATCAGAGCTGCAGGAATAAAGTGCCGCTCTTCGAGATGAGCAAGGTTTCGATCACTATTAAAATTGATAACTTTTTTAATTTCCATAAATGGACACCCTATTTTCGCTAAGACAAAGTACTGGTAGCTTTTGACTGTATGAACTCAAGAAATGATACCACACTTATGGTGAGCAAGAAACGTTGGGCTATATTTTGCGACTATTATCACCTTATTTGTGTAAATAGGAGAGGCCAGCGCCTCTCCCTTGTATCACCACAAAAAATTTTCACCATTTTTACATTCCAAAAGATTTCGATCCAATATACTCAACGTCCATATTAATGGTTTGACATTGCACCTCTAAAGCCACTCGTCGGATTCCATCAATATAACGATTGATGGTAGCCAAATCTTCCGGTCGAGCCCACATAGGTAATTTAATAGTATTCATATAAAGAGAATCAGCAACAGGACAATCATAAGCGATCCCAGGATCTTTATCATAACTACCTGGACGATACTGACTTGGTGATTGGAATAATGGTAATCGATGCTGTGCGCATGTCGATCCTAGTGAAGATATCTCTTTTAAACCCTCGCACTGTAATCATGCGATAAAATCTTCCGGAGTTATTCCCGCGATTTTCGAATCAAAATAGAACGTAAACGCATACCAAGCACAACGAAAATGTGTATATGATTCCTGGTTTAGGCGATGCAGGTGATCGATTATTCGGAATAAAGTAGGTGATTATCTCTAGAGCAATAAATTATACTCAATAACCAAAGGTGCGTGATCAGAAAATTTCTGATCTTTATAAATTCTCACATTATTTATTTTATTTTTCAATTCGGGGCTTACAATGTGATAATCAATACGCCACCCGACATTTTTTGCGTAGGCTTGCCCGCGATGTGACCACCACGTATATTGCTCGGGTTCTTTATTCAGCACTCTAAACGCATCCACAAAGCCAATATCATTAAATACTTTATCTAACCACGCTCTTTCCTCTGGCAAAAATCCAGAGTTTTTTTGATTAGTTTTCCAATTTTTAAGGTCAATTTCTTTGTGGGCAATATTCCAATCACCACATAATATGTAATGACGACCATCATGACGTTGTTTTCTTAAGATTTTTTCGTAATGATCTAAAAACTGATATTTGATATCTTGCCGCCCTTCACCACTGGTTCCCGAAGGTAAATATAGTGAGGCTATACTTAACTTTCCGAAATCGAGCTGAATATAGCGACCTTCAGAATCAGAAACACCCCAACCCAATTGAGAAACAACTCGATCGGGTTTTTGTTTTGAATAAATTCCCACACCGCTGTAGCCTTTTTTTTCGGCATCAACAAAATAATGATGATACCCTTCTGGATAAAAATGCTCATCTTTTAAATGATTCATATGCGCTCTGACTTCTTGAACACAAACCACATCTGGCTCCTCTTTAAGTAGCCATTCAAAAAATCCTTTTCTTTGTGCAGATCGAATACCATTTAAATTCATAGAAACAACTTTGAGCATCATATTCCCTCACAATTTCAAAATGGTAATATTAATCCAGGATCAATTGAAAGAAGCCATTGCCTAAATTTCGATGTTACATTTTCTAATGCCGTCTGATTATCAGCCTCAAAACGGAA
>CAYUMZ010000400.1:0-1655 GCA_964446105.1 uncultured Gammaproteobacteria bacterium
CATGATTTATTCGCATTAACCCTGCACTGTGTTTTAATTCACTCTCGGACAATTCCGTTTGCGGCTCGCTATCAGCAGGATTTGTTCGATGCGCAACTGGACTTGCAAATAAAGTTCGCAAACCCAAATCAATCTGAACGATGACCGAATCTAAAAAGTTTTGCGATGATTTCTTTTCTTTCATTCTCTGATGCTCCAGTTATAAAGAAAAAAACTTCTCAACCTCATCTTTTTTCTGCATAGTGTCATTATAGCCGATTTCTATTAAATCTTCTGTATAAGCCGATTCAAATAATAAAAAGCTTAGAAAATCTCCGCTTTGTTCTTTTTCACCGAATGAATCCATCAGATACCGCAGGAGAAAGGGCATTACCACTTCCTTCTGTGTTGCAATTCGCGCCAAATCAACTGACGGTGTTAGATAGAGAATTTTCAATTCACGCCAAATTGATTGACTACGCGTATTGGAATCCATCAATCGATAATTTTGATTAATTGTGTTCATATGCTCTAAATCACGATCAAGATTATCTAAAAACGCATTGAACATCATGCCGAGAATTTTTGAAAAATTGACATCAGAAATCGGTCGAAGATTATTGAGCATATCAATTTCAGGTGTTTTTCTTGTTCCAATAATTAATATAGCTTCCGCACCTAATTTAATTGATGCACGGAGTGGAGACGAATGTCTTAAGCCTCCGTCACCAAAGTGTAAATTATCAATTTTTTCAGCGGGAAAAAAAATGGGGAAAGCGGATGAAGCCATAACATGTTGAGGTGTGATTATGGCATCCTGAGAGTAGTGACGAATTTTTCTCCATCCAGCAGATGGATCATGTGATTGAACAAAAGAAATTGTTTGTGAACTATCATAACACGTCGTAGCAACTTCAAATGCAGATAATAACCCTTTATCAACATTTTTTTTAATTCGATCAAAATCAATATGGTCTTGTAATAATGCTCGCAAAGGTTGGGTATCCAATAGATGCTGACCGCCATTTAAATTAAGGTGAAATGCCATACTGGCAAAATTTCGCATTACAGATTTAGCTAATGATAAATTTCCTGCACGAAAAATTTGTTCTGAGGTCAGAGAGCCCCACAATTTAATCATGTGATTGGTGCCCACTCTAAAATCATCTGCATACGTTGCAAGATGTGCTCCATTAATTGCACCCGCACTGACAGTACTTAATATTGATGCGGGGAATTGGCCTCCACCCAAAATATCACAAATGCATTTCAGAACACCCGCTTGGTATGCCCCACGAGCGCCGCCCCCCGATAAGAACATCGCTTTTTTCAAACTTCATCTCCCTTTGAGCGAAAACTTTGATCAGTTTACCATTAGGATGCAAACGAATATAGTGCAGGAATCGCTACTTGCCGTTATACTAATGTTTTTTTTGAGAATCGCAAATCGATGGCAAAACAGACTAGCGGCTTTGAAAATACTTACGAACAAGTGCCTTTGCGCTCGTTCACAGAAAAAGCGTACCTTGATTATTCAATGTATGTGATTCTCGATCGCGCGTTACCTCACCTTAGCGATGGATTAAAACCTGTTCAACGCCGAATCGTTTACGCCATGTCTGAACTGGGATTAAAAGCCACTGCAAAATACAAAAAATCGGCACGTACAGTGGGTG
>CAYUMZ010000401.1:0-1655 GCA_964446105.1 uncultured Gammaproteobacteria bacterium
ATCCTCGCTCCGCTGCTATTTCAATGGCCGTTCTTGAGATTCTGTGATTATCTCTCCATCCAAGTGGGTTCAGGCTCTGCTTAGTTAAATATGTTTGTAATTCATACGGTTTGTAGTTATAAATGGTGCAGAGCCACTGTACCAACTCTAAATTATTTTTTTCAACGGCTATATGTAAAACGTGTCGTGTGCATTGCTTCAATGCTGGTTCATATTGTTTCCTAAATAATAACTTCTGTATAGCATTTATTTTTTTCTTCCCATCTGCTGAAAGATTCTGGAATAAAGACGGATCTAAATCTTGTTTTGGAGGATCTAGCAATAATCTAATCACTGCTAAATGCCCGTTTTCAGGATCAAAAGGACTATTCTGAGGGAGTGTTAGATTGTTTTGATCAATAGTGTGTTTCCCCGAAAAAATCCAGTCAAGAACATACATTTCGTTGACAAAATGAGCAGGATCTTCGGGTAACACCATTTGGTTTAAATCATGCCCATTGGTTCTCATCCAACAAATTATCTCATAATATGCTTCTCTGGCAGCGAAGAATAGAGCTTCTTGTTTTAATTTAACAATCTCTTTCGAGCTAGCACACTCATCTAATAAATATTTGACAATGCTGGGGTAGCCTTTTGCTGCGGCTAAATGAAGAGAATGCAAACAAAGATCTTTTTCATGAGAGCTTCCTAATAGTGACCAAAACCTATAGTCATCATCTGACATTGGCTTTTCATTCCTAGACAGAGGCCACGGTCTGGTCTTTTCTATAGCATTTTTCCTATCATTATTGTATTTTTCAATCCGTTCTTGTAGTTCAACAATATCATTTCGCTCAATAGCTTCAAAAAGTCTGTTAGCATATTCTCTGTATCGTTCCATAGCACACTCCACCTGGCTTCTTATGTGCTATTATAACAGAGTAATGCCGGGTGTTTCTACCCTGGAGATTTATTTGGTCAGAGATTGTTTTATAATGTCATTGAAATTTTTTTGGTTCCTTATCAATAACTGTTAAAATTTTATCCTTTGTAGTACTTGTAGCTGCGGTCTTGGTTTTGTTACACCTATAGTTAAATTGAAAACTCTATAGATTATGAGTTAGCTATGACTGCATCAGAATGTATCATGGGACGGAATTATTAAATTACCTTCATATTCGAAAGATCTTTTGAAATTTACGAGCTCAAGGCTTTATCACAAAGATAATAATGCGCATATTGAACAAAAAATTGGACACATGTAAGACAATTATTTGGATATAATCGAATAGATAAAAAAAGAATCTAAAATACATGAATTATTTATACTGACTAATGAAGCATATATCAAAAATCATTTTCGTCCGTCAATGAACATGTGATTAAAGAAATAATAAAAACGCGCTATAATAGATTTTATAATATACTTAAAATACCATAGGAAAAGTTATTGTTGGGTCAAGAGATATCAGAGAGTAAAAGACGGGATCTAACATGAGCTCATGAGGGATTAAATGCGTTTGATCTTACGATTATAAAATTGAAAGGATGTCTATGAATCTCACGCTTAATCAGCCATTTTCCGTTCTTTGTCCAATTGAGCATGTAGGCCATCCAGTTTTTCTTCAAGATTATGTTTGGATTTTTGCCAGTTTAAAATTTCGTCATTCAAGTTT
>CAYUMZ010000402.1:0-1645 GCA_964446105.1 uncultured Gammaproteobacteria bacterium
ATTTTGTTCAGACAAACGATTCACAACATCCACCATAAATCGTGCTCCATCAGCACCATCAATGACACGATGATCATAAGATAAAGACAATGGCAACATAAGACGCGGCACGAAGGCACCATTTTCATAAACAGGTTTCATCGACGAACGAGAAACACCTAAAATTGCAACATCGGGTGATTTTACAATTGGGGTGAATGCAGTACCTCCTATTCCACCCAAACTTGAAATGGTAAAACAACTTCCGGCCATCTCTACAGGCGTTAATCCTTTTTCTCTTGCTTTAGCACTAATTTTTGCAAGTTCATCGGCTAACGTAAAAACATCTTTTTGATCAACATCGCGAATTACAGGAACTACTAAACCATTAGGCGTATCCACCGCAATTCCCAGATGAAAATATTTCTTCAAAATAAGATTTTCACCCGATTCATCGAGAGAACTATTAAAAATGGGAAGTGCTTTCAAACTTGCAACAACGGCTTTCATAATATAAACCAGCGGCGTTAATTTAACGCCTTTTTCAGTCGCTTTATCAGCTTGTTCTTTTCGCGTTTTTTCCAATGCTGTGATATCTGCTTCACCAAATTGCGTGACATGTGGAATAGTAATCCAAGATCGATGAACATTCGCACCAGTTAATTTTTTTATTTTATTGAGGGGCTGAATTTCAATCCCACCAAATTTTGCGAAATCTACTTTCTGTGCAGGGATTAATTCGATTCCAACGCCACCGCGGGGTTTTGCTAATTCGCCCCGAACAAATGCTTGCACATCTTCCTTGAGAATACGACCTTTTGCGCCTGATCCTTTTACTAAACGCAGATCAACACCAAATTCACGAGCAATTCGTCGAACACTCGGGCTTGCATGAACATTGGCACCAACAGGTGTCACGGGTAAAATATTTCGAGTAGAAAGTGGAGCTGGCACAATACCCGGTGGAGCTTTAGGAATATTGACACTTGATTGTGATGCAGTATTTTGTGAAATAGGTTCTTTTTTTACTGATGAAATATCGGGCACAGCCAAAACAACGACAATAGGATCTCCCTCTGAAACTTTGGCACCGACGCTTACTAAAATTTCTGTCACTTTCCCTGCAAACGGCGATGGTATATCCATCGTCGCTTTTTCACCTTCTAAAGTAATTAAGGGATCTTCTTTTTTAACTTCAGTGCCAACGGCAACATGAATTTGAATGACATTCGCATTCGAAGCGCCGCCAATATCAGGAATAAACACTTTTTGTGGTGACGCGATTTTCTCTTGTGGTGCTTCTTTTATCGTTTCTTCTGTGGCAGCCACTTCTATCGTTGCAATTACATTTCCTTCACTGACTTTATCACCCACTTTCAACTGGACAGCGACAATTTTTCCTGCAAAGGGCGATGGAATCTCCATCGTGGCTTTATCCCCTTCTAGAGTAACTAATGCATCTTCTTTTGCAACAATATCACCTGGCTTAATTGAAACTTCAATGACGTCAACATTTGTTGCACCACCAATATCGGGTATGTTTATTTCCTTTATCATTACGCTTACTCCACCCTTCCGATTACATTGTTACAGGATTTTGTTTAGCGGGATCAACACCCCACTTCGTCATTGCACGTTGCACTTTAGCAGCATCGATTTTACCTTC
>CAYUMZ010000403.1:0-1634 GCA_964446105.1 uncultured Gammaproteobacteria bacterium
CTCTTAAGGTAAAATCGCAACCAATAGCTAAACCGGTGTATAATCATTTTCCGTTGGAATACTTTATCAGATAATTTTGCCTCGTCTAAACACCGTGCAAGAAGACATATATCAATAACTTGATGATATTTGTTATTCATATCCTGTTCTTCTAATAAAATATCAAAATAAACTTGCAGTGCATTTTGCTTTGTAGAGCGTCTGAGTAATTTGGAGTCTTCTTGTGGCCCTTCACTTACAAAGGCTTTTTGCCACAGTAAAAATTTATCTCCTAGCAGCGCTTCTTCATCCGCTGCCTTTGAGAGCAACAGTCCCGCAACAAACCAAAGTAGGACTTCAAATTTTGGATTGCGTTTATTGTGATTAATAAAATCGTTCAGCCACCGATAGTGAGAATATCCACTGGGGTCTTTTGCTATCACAATACAGTGCCTTGCGATAAACCGGGCAGCAAAATACTCTTGAAATGTTAAATGCACAAACTCAGCCTGAAGGGTTGGTCTTGTATTGATATGAACCAATCCCATGTGTTGAACCGTTGCTAAGGGATCCTCTTGAGATTCACTCAATCCCGCATATTGGAGTGCGGCATCGATGGCTTTTTCTGGCATCAGCAAAGAACCCGTCCGCATTCCCTCAAACGCAAGGTGTTCCATAAACAAAAGGAATGATGCGCAGCCGTGTTTAATCGCTTTCTTTGTTTTGAGACGGGGCTGAAATTTTTCAGCATAGCGCTTGAGCAGTTGAGTCAGTATCCGTTTATATAATTCGGTGAGATTTTGATCCTGATTTAACAGTGTAGGATCGGCTGCAAATAAGCTGCAGAGCAGTTCAAGATGCACTGGCGTATGAGCTAAATCCCAAAGATGGCTATTCTCTTCCAGCTTAATCCGTAACTGAGCTCCCATGGTTTCTTCTGTCTCAGGTGTATTGCTGGGATTAAAAAACTGTGTGATATAACTGTTTAGTTGTTCATCACCAAAGCCTTGTACACTCAAATCCATCGTAAAAGAGAGACCCATCGTATTCTCATGCCCGGGTCTTGTCGTCAGCATCAGATTTTTTTGTGTCTTCAAGTGTCGCCACAGATGATCCAAAGGTTCGACATTAAACTCATCAAAACCATCCAGTAAAAATAATACTGAGCTGTCTTGTAAGTGTTTTCCTAAAATCACTTCTTCTTCAGTGCTGAGTTGACTTTGAAAACACACTTCTGAAACCACACGGAGGAGATCAATAGGCGTTGCGAATCGAGCATAGACATTGAGTTCGCGAAGTGGAATCCTGAAGACATAGTCAAATTGATTCCAAGGGGCACGGTCTAAGGCCCATTCAAGTGCGATATGACGGCATAACGTACTTTTGCCTGAACCGGCACTGCCTTGAATCAAAATTCGATTTTCATCCATGTCCGATGAAAATAGCTCTTTGATATTCACTAACTTGCTGGCTTTACTTGAACCATCGAGAGGTTTGTTCTCCTCGTGATTTGAGAGAGCGTGCTCTGCAGGAAGCGTGGGCTGTTCAGGTGAGTCCTTCGCAGCTTTCTTATTGTCGCTGGTTTTGGAATCGATTAAGACCGTATCCAGAAAACCCGTGGATAAGGACAATGGGTTTTGAGGATAAAAGAGACG
>CAYUMZ010000404.1:0-1607 GCA_964446105.1 uncultured Gammaproteobacteria bacterium
ATGATAAAACGTTTTATCAACAGCATCGAGCAAGCGAATTAAGATATCTTCTCGAGATCGACTTCCTGACAAGGCTATATGATGCTGATTCACCCTCGTTTTGTATTTATCAATCAACTCAATAGCGAGCCATTTCAAATTAGGATTTCTAATTGCAATACTTAATAATTCTACTCTAGTTGAGATTGTGAAATTATTCCTAGTCATTAACCTCTTAAGAAGGCTTTCATTACCACTTTGAGCAATCCTTTCGACCAGGGTCGTTGTTCCATAGCTCGAGCTACTCTCCGGGTTAGCGCCAAATCTTAATAGCAGGCTAGTCATATCAACTGCCTTTTGATTCACTGACTCGTGGGCCACGCTATCAACTACTGATTGCCAAGAGGCATTTTGCTCTCTGGTAAGCACGGTCTCCTTAATTAGGTCTTGAATAAAATTGATATTCTGATCTGATATTTTTTTTAAGATGACTCGAAAAAAAATATTATCGATATACTCACGATAACCAATTTGAGCCCTAAAGTATATCACTAATTCTATCAATAATAACTTATTATTATTTTCGATAAATATTTCTATGATATTTGATAATACAATTTTCTTATAATGCAATGTCAAAAAAGAGCATGAATAATGTAAGTAGTCCTTAATAATATGAAATCCTTGCATGATAATAAAATTGTTACTACAGTCTGAATTGATCGAACTCAAATGAGTTCTTAAACGATATTTTACGATTTCCAGATTCCCAACGGCCAGTGCTTCTACGACTAATCGACAGACCAAATCTGGCCGATCTTTAAACAAGGTATTGTGAGCAGTAAAGGCCCCTGAAAGAAGCTGTTGAGCCTCTTCATTTTTTTTCACTGCAGCAAGATCCCCAGCAAGCCAATTTCGTGATACCGTGATATTCTGCCCTTGATACTGGTACTGGCTTTCATGATTAATTAAATCTGGCAATAACTCAGTGTAACCATGCTCAACAGCATAGTATACAGTAGACTCCAATCCATAGTTTTGAATGAATCTACGCCAATTAGGCTTTGCACCCGCTAATAATAATAATTTTGCAATGCCTGGCTGCTGATGCTGGAGTGCTTTGAATAAAGCAAAACCATAGAATGAGTCATCACCTGGATCTGCATCAAAGCGCGTGAAAATTCCTACCATTGCCCAATCATTTTGCTGAACAGCGTGCTGAATTGCTCTCAACCCAGATACTTCTTGATCCCTATGAGCCCCCATTTTTAGTAATAATTCCGCTTCTTTGTATTTACCAGACCTAGACGCGTAACATAATAACCGACCTAATAGCCATTTATCGATGTCAGGGAATTCTTTAATGCACAATACAATAGTAACCCACGCACCATTGGCTGCTGCATCAATCAAAATCATATCAAATCCCATGTAATGTAATTGCCGTGGATTACCAAACTGTACAAGATGAAGATATAATGATTTTTCTCCATGACATAAGTAATTTTTATTAGAATTTGTCTCACGAAGAAGCTTGTCGGCGATATCAAAAGCTTCCACAATAATGAATTGAGAGATAATAGGGTCATTCCGTAAAAGGCGTCCACGCTTGATCAGCACATGACATA
>CAYUMZ010000405.1:0-1606 GCA_964446105.1 uncultured Gammaproteobacteria bacterium
TGGTAGAATACAATTACGCTTACCAGCACAAGAAGGTGATGTGCGAGAGCCGGCCTGGTCTGCGCTGTAGACTAGGAAATGGTGGCAATATTCAGGTTTAACTTAATTAAAGGAGAACGTTATGAGAAAAGGTCATTGGTTAGTGATAGGGATGGTGGCAGGTGCATTAGTATTGAGTGCCTGTTCAACCACTAAGAAAAAAGGGAATGGCGTAGAAGATCAAATGTTTAGCCAAGAAGAGGGGCGTACTGGTCGAATGGCAGGCGATAGTAGCGTCGAGATTGGAAGTCCAGAATGGCTGCAATTGCGTAAACATGCTGAAAGAAATAAATGTGAAATGATCGCCGCAGTAGGTGGTGTACAGCAACATATCTTCTTTGAATTCGATAAAAGTGATATGCCTGATGAATCAATGGAAGGGATTCATGCACAATCTCAGTATTTACTCTCTCACGCTGATACAAAAGTGCGAGTTGAAGGTAATGCCGATGATCGTGGAAGCCGAGAGTATAATGTGGCATTAGGAATGAGACGTGCAAATGCCGTTGTTGCTATTTTGAAAGAAGACGGCGTTCCTGGGCGACAGATTGAAGCCTTAAGTTACGGCGCTGAAAAACCGATGACAAAAGGTGATTCTGAATCTTCTTATCGATGCAACCGACGTGTTGATATCGTATTCTTAAAATAGGATTTCGCGATGAAAAAATGTTTGATTTCTGTTGGATTAATTTTTATGTTAAATCCAATCGCTGCTTTGGCGGTAGCACCCGTTGAAGATTACAGTGAAGCTGCAACTGAAGTTCAAGATGATGGTATTTCTTTATCAAGCTCATCTGCATCTGGAGTTGGTTCCCGATCAATTCCCGATCGATTGCGTGTGTTAGAGTCTAAGGTGGATAATTTATCCCAAGCGAATCTCACCGCGCGTATCGAAGAATTGCAACAAACGATTGCAGAATTACGAGGGCAATTGGAAAAGCAATCGCATGACTTGGAACAATTAACAGCGAATCAGAAATCAAATAGTCAGGATGTTAATAGTCGTGTTGTTCAATCTTCTGCAACTCCAGCAGCAGCTGAAGCATCCACAGATGCTGCTGCTCCTGTTGCTGCAGAGTCTTCACCAAAACCGACGAATGCCAATATCCCACTGTCGGAACGTATTAAAGCCAGCTCATTGGGTAATGTTAAAACATCATCCAAATCGACTTCGCTCGAAACAAATCAAACCCCTTCTGTGACAAAACCTTCGGCAGCTGTTCCGCCTGCTGAAAAAGTGGCGAACGTGTCATCTCAGACTAGCAATCCAACAGCCGGAGGAGAGCAGGGTTTGTATCAGCAAGCCTTTAGTTTATTAAAAAGTAAACAATATGATAGGGCGCTAACACAGTTTAAAGAGTATATTACCAAATATCCGAAAGGAAATTATGCTGTAAATGCTCATTTTTGGATGGGTGAAATTAATTATTTACAGGGTAAGCATTCTGCTGCAAAAAAATCGTTTGAAACTGTCGTGAAAAATTATCCAAAAGATAAAAAAATACCCGATGCTATGTTGAAATTGGCTGTTATCGCAACGGATACTGGACATAAATCTCAAGCCGAG
>CAYUMZ010000406.1:0-1605 GCA_964446105.1 uncultured Gammaproteobacteria bacterium
ATAAATGCATTATAAAAATCAGGATATTGGGTCGCAGAATGATTACCCCAAATATTCATTTTTGTGATCGCAGTAATAGGGACATTGGCTTTAATAGCAAGCTGTGCCCGCGCACGATTCTCATCGAGCATGGTCATTGCATAAAATCGATCTCGAGGAATATCTGGTGCATTGTGCATGGCAATTAAACAATTAGTATTGCAAGGATTTCCTACAACTAAAATACGTACATCATCAGCAGCATTATTATTTATCGCTTGCCCTTGGCCTGTAAATATTTTGCCATTAATGCCTAATAAATCTCCGCGTTCCATACCGGCTTTACGAGGTACTGCGCCCACTAAAATGGCCCAATTTACATCGCGCATTCCCTCATTCAAATCGGTAGTACTCACCACTTTATTCAAAAGAGGAAAAGCACAATCTTCTAATTCCATCATAATTCCACGAAGTGACGGAAGAGATGCTGGTAATTCAATTAAATGGAGATCAACTTTAGTGTCTTGACCAAACATATCACCATTAGCAATTCTGAATAGAAGCGCATAACAAATTTGACCACCCGCGCCAGTAATGGCTACTCGTACATGTTTCATGATTTCCTCGCTATAATATGGATATATTTCAATAAACTCTCTAAGTCGCCGGTTGCCAAAAAGCCCGGATTCAACATATCTTCCTTGGTGTTGTAACGTAATGCAACCCCCTTCAAATCAACAACGGCTCCTCCAGCTTCAGTGAGTATACATTGACCTGCAGCCGTATCCCACTCACTGGTGGGCCCAAGACGCGGATATAAATCGGCACGCTGCTCAGCTATGGCACAAAATTTTATTGAACTCCCTAGGGTGAGCACAGAATACTCTCCCATATCACTCATGATTTCTGCGATCCGATCTGAGTTGTGACGCCGACTCACAGCAATCGTTAAAGAATGATTTGGCAACCATTTTCGAGTCATTAAGGATTTAATATTACCTTTTGAATCCTGAAAAAAAGCGCCCGAGTTCAAGCTGGCGTAATATACAGTACGCTGACAAGGCGAAACAATCACACCTAATATCGGTTCATGATTTTGAATCAATGCAATATTGACAGAAAAATCATTAGTGTGAGCGATAAATTCTTTTGTTCCATCCAACGGATCAACTAACCAAAAAAGTGGCCACGCCTGTCTTTCTTGATAGGTTGGAGTCGATCCTTCTTCAGAAATAATAGGAATTTCAGGGGTTAATTTCGCTAAGCCCTCTTCAATAATGTGATGCGCTAATATATCCGCTTGCGTTAATGGCGATGCATCTTCTTTTGTTTGTATTTTATAAGAATCCTGCTGATAAATTTTTAAAATAGCCTCTCCTGCAGAAAATGCAATTTGAATCACATGAGGCATTAACTTTTTAAAATTATCACTCATTGAGACTCTGATGTTTTTGGTTTTTCTGCAGACTTTAAATATTGTTTTTCATAATCTTCAGACTGTTTCTGAAGTGCATCAAAAATACCGCCGAGGGCACCCGAAGAAACACCCATAGCTTTTGCTTGTTCTCCAGCACGCTCCGAAAGGTTTCCATAGCCGGCAGTTTTAGGAGCTAAAACATTGGTATT
>CAYUMZ010000407.1:0-1593 GCA_964446105.1 uncultured Gammaproteobacteria bacterium
AACCCCAGTCCGGGCCAAATGTCTGCGCAACAAAGCTTCTTGTCGATCCATCTCATTTCCAATAGCCCCACCGGCTAATGCGCCTACACCTGCGCCGATCAAAGCACCTTTTGAGTGGCCCAAAGCTGAGCCGATTAATGCCCCGCTAGCGGCACCAATACCGGCGCCCATCGTCGCTTTTGAAACGCGCGGTTCATCAGTGTAAGGATCTAACGTCATACATCCCACCAATGTGGAAGAGACTAAAAGGGTGGCAATAGTCAAACGAATAAGTTTCATGGCTTTTCTCTCTAATTTGAAATCGTTTCAGTTAACATTCCACGGTTTTTAGAGGTTCACACTAACCTGGGTATTAGACAAACACAGCAACACTAAGCTTTGTGCAAATAAAACCGTCAGATTGATGATAGCAAAACTTTTTAGGGTAGAACAGATACCCAGGATTTAGTATTAGTTTTTAGGAGTTCTAGCCCTATTGTGTTTTTAGTCGAGTATGTAATAATGAGCGCACAAGGAGAGTATTATGAAACTAAAATGTAAAATTATAATCATTGGTCTAATCACCGCATTAATGGCGGGTTGCATGTCTCAACAGACTCAGCATAGTTCTGGGCAATACCGTAATGTCATGCGCAAGAAAGTGAATCGTTTTGATAAGATGGTTAAAAAAGACATTGAGCCTAAATTTGTAGAAGCGCATGTGGATTATCCGCCTAAAAAAATGGCATTGCTGATTTTTAAAGACGAACGAATGATGGAATTATGGGCTCAAAATTCTAATCAACCATGGAAGTTAATTGAAAATATCCACGTGTTAGGTGCTAGTGGTGGACCTGGGCCTAAATTGCGCGAAGGAGATCGTCAAGTTCCTGAAGGTATTTATCATATTTCCGCTTTAAATCCTTTTAGTAAATATGATGTTTCTATGCGCATTGATTATCCTAATTCTTTCGATTTAGCACATGCGCATAATGATGGTCGATATCAATTAGGTGGTGATATTTATATTCATGGTGGGCATTTCTCAATTGGTTGTATTGCTGTAGGAAATAGACTGGCAGAAGAATTATTTGCAATGGTTTATCATGTGGGGCTTCAAAATGTTACGGTAGTGATCGCACCGAATGATTTGCGACATGCGCCACCGGTAATAGGTGATGTGCATCCATCATGGTTGGTGGTTTTGAATAATCATATTAAGCGACGTTTGCAGGCTTTTTCGTCGAGTTCAGTGTATTCATAAGGTGAAATAATACTGCTTTAAAGAGATAAGAAGACAGTCCAATAAATCTTAACAAACTATTGTTATCTTAGTAATGAGGGTAATATTTATTTAAAATAGGGTGTTTAAAAAATGGCGCATTATTTAATCATTGCCGGAAGTAGTGATATTGGTTTTGCAACAGCAAGACGATTAATTCAGGAAGGTCATCAAGTAATGATGACTAGTCGCCAAGAAGATAAGTGTCAGTTGGCGTCTGATATAAACGCCAAATTTTCAGTGTTGGATGCCAGTGATTTTCAGGCAGTAGTGGCGCTGTTTGAATCTGTCAGTCAAAATGATGGTCCTCTAGATGGTGTAGTCAATTGTGC
>CAYUMZ010000408.1:0-1583 GCA_964446105.1 uncultured Gammaproteobacteria bacterium
TTGATCCGCTAATTCATTTTCGGGATGACCACTATGCCCTTTTACCCAATGCCATCGAATTTGATGTCGAGACACTTCGAGATCCAATTGCTCCCACAAATCTTGATTTTTTACCGGCTTGTTGGAACTACTTCGCCAATTATTTTTTTTCCATTTATGAAGCCAACTGGTTATTCCATCACGTACATAATTTGAGTCCGTTGTAATTTCAATTTCACACGAACGATTTAATCCACGTAAAGCATGAATGGCCGCGCTTAATTCCATTCGATTATTGGTTGTCATTTTTTCAGAACCTTTAAGATGTTTTTCTTTATCACCAAAGCGTAATACAGCACCCCAACCTCCAGGCCCTGGATTCCCACGACAAGCGCCATCTGTGTAAATAAAAACTTTCATGGCGCGAGGATACTTGAGAGAGAAGAAGGGGTCAAATCTTGACAAATAGACAAATTGAATAAGATTTTATATTTGTCTATTTGTCAAGATTTGACCCCTTCTCCTTCTTCATAATCAATGTAGTAGGCTCAGTCACATGTTCACCGATAGGAACAACGCTTTTTTTAATACAAGCTCGAATTGCGGTAAAAGGTACAACCCGTTTTTGTGCGACGATTAAATGTACAGCTCCCAGGTGCGGCCATAACAATTGCCCCATAGGTTCTAAAAACAAGAAACGCTTTAACCATCGTTCACTGGAAACAGGAGGGCGATGCGCAACACTCTTATGGTAGACAATTTGAAATCCAGTATGATTCAACCAACGTCTGACTTGTCCAGCACCATGAAATTGAGCACGTTGAAGGAGGGCATCATGACGTCGCCAAATTTTTGCGAGATGCCACAAACTCCAGGTGTTATACCCTAAAATAATGAGATGACCTTCAGGAATTAAGACATCATAAACTGATTTTAATAAAGACAATGGATTTTGCAGTCGATCCAAGGTATGAGGCATCACCACAAGGTCAATGCTATCGGGTAAAAAAGGTAATTCATCAAATTCTGCTTCTACCGACGAGCCATTAAATCCGGGCGTCACTTCATCGGCCAAGCGGATATGGTGATTAATTAAGCTTGTTTCGAGTAAATCAAAATGGATAGGACCGCCCAACTGCAGCAAATGGTATCCAAAATAACGAGGCAGTAAGGCCGTTAATGCTTTACGCTCTGCTTCTAATAAATAGCGCCCATGCGGATGATAGATCCAATGATCCATTTTTGGAAATGCAGAGTGACTTGCCATCCAGTTCCTCGAGAATCTATCTCACAATGAATACGACTATACTCATTTGCATTAAAAATGTGAATTTCTTTTAGAATCATTTGATCGGTGACATTTATTACCTCACAAGAATCTATCGAAAAGTGAATTAAATGATAGCTTTTTAATAAATGATATTATATTATAGCGCCAACTTTGGAGGGTACCATGAAAGGTAAAAAAGTTGATTTAGGTTCTCAGGATGTTCTAAAAAACGCGATGGCATTGGCCAATACTGGAGTTTTAGACGCTACTTCAGGCCCGCTTGCCAAAGGCCAAGATTTAAAAGAGAAACAAGCCCTTGAAGACACAAGGGAAT
>CAYUMZ010000409.1:0-1581 GCA_964446105.1 uncultured Gammaproteobacteria bacterium
GCCTTGAAGCTTCACTGGAATGTTCTTAAATGGCTCGTTGCTGTTGCAGCAGGACTGCTCACCACGCTGGCCTACGCGCCCTACTCTGTGTGGTCCTTGGGCTTTGTAGGTCCTGCCATTCTATTGCTACTCTGGCAAAAAACACCGCCTAAAACCGCTTTCCTCACAGGGCTCCTCTATGGCTTAGGGTTGTTTAGCACAGGAACTTGGTGGGTGTTTATTAGTATGCATCAGTTTGGGCATATGGAAACCCCGCTAGCCATTCTTGCAACCTGTCTGTTGGTGTTTTATGAATCGCTCTTCCCTGCGCTGCAAGGCTACTTGTTATCGCGTTGGTGTACGAGCTCGAATGCTCTGCGAACCATCCTATTCTTTCCATCAAGCTGGGTTTTATTGGAATGGCTTCGAAGTTCATTGTTCACGGGATGGCATTGGTTAATTTTAGGATACACCCAAATAGATTCTCCTCTAGGTGGTTATGCACCCCTTCTAGGCACTTATGGAATCTCTTATTTAATGCTCTTTACGGTGGGAGTTTTTGTCTGGGGACTTAGCACAGTATTTTCAAAATCTGAAATCCCTACTCCCATTATTCGATTGAGACTGCTATTAAAAACGTTGTTGATTGCAGTTATCTGGATTAATGGCGCATTGTTATCGATGATGTCTTTCACAGAAACAAATGGTCAGTCGATTACTGTGAGTATGATTCAAGGTAATATTCCTCAAGAATTAAAATGGCAACCCGATCAATTAACACGCATCGTTGAGAAATTTCATGTTGAAACTCAACGTCATTGGACAAGTGATTTAATTATTTGGCCTGAAGGAGCAATTCCTGCGCTTTCCACCGTCGCAGAACCCTTCTTAGATTCACTTTCTAAAGATGCCGTTAAACATCATAGTAATGTTATGTTAGGCATTCCTGTTGCTGAAGGAGAGTTTTTTTATAATGCCATCATTTTAATTGGTGATTCAAACGGACATTATTACAAACGTCATTTAGTGCCCTTCGGTGAATATGTTCCATTTAAAAAATGGGTAAATCCTTTATTAGTTTCTTTGAATATTCCGATGTCTGATTTTAGTTCTGGGCCTCCGCATCAACCTTTAATGACAGTTAAAAATATTCCCATGGCAACCTATGTTTGCTATGAAATTGTTGAACCCGATGAAGTTCGGCGAACATTAGAGAATGCGGAAATGATTGTAACGATCACAGATGATAGTTGGTTCGATGATTCCATTGCATCCGATCAGCACCTGCAAATGGCGCGTATGCGTTCGCTTGAAAATGGGATGCCACAGTTGTTTCTTTCAAGTCGGGGCGAATCAGCCGTTATTGATAGCCATGGAACCGTTATACAATCTCTTCCTGAGCATCAAGAAGGTGTTATTACATCGACTATTTCAACAGTTCATGGAAAAACACCGTGGCGCTCAATAGGAAGCGGAATAATATTATTTCTTTCTTTACTCGGAATATTAATTTCTTTATATCGGACTAAACACGAAAAAGATTAACGTTTATTCACTGCTAAATTCCTAAGGCTGATCAGAATAATCTTGTGAAATTGTAGC
>CAYUMZ010000410.1:0-1562 GCA_964446105.1 uncultured Gammaproteobacteria bacterium
TTACAAACAACTTCGAAATGCCTTCGTCACAGGACCATCAAGCGCCATTTTCAATATTCAGCTAAAGATCATAGGCAGCTTATGAGGGTTGGATGGATATTGAAGGATCTGGCTAAGAGATGGCACTGCTGAGGCTGGCATAACATGATATAACATGCTATATCGTATTATAGGACGGTAGGCTTATGAATGTTAATATTTATGTTGAAGATGATTTAGGTAGAGAAATTAATCAAATGGCGCAATTACTAGGCAAATATAGAAATGCTATTATCCGTGAGGCTCTCAAGGAGTGGGTTATACATCATAGCAGTCATGAATGGCCAGATTTGGTAAAAAAATATGCCGCTGTAAAGGATTTTCCTCGATTTGAAGACTACAGGAATGAACTGCAAAATAAAAAGGATAATGGTTTATTTTAATGGTGTACATACTAGATACCTGTGTCATAAGTGACTTTGTTAAGGCGGACAAAGATACGAGTAAAAAATTAATGAACACCAATCCTAGTCAGCTATCGATTTCTGCCATCACAGTAATGGAAATATATTATGGTTTTGAAATTAATCCTGCAAAAGCAAAAAAGATAAAGCCTATGATTCAAAGCTTATTTGATAGTGTTAATATACTTCCTTATTCAGAAGATGAGGCTAAGCATACAGCCAAAATTAGAAGTGTATTTCCAACCAAAGGATTATCTATTGGTAGTTATGACGTATTGATAGCTGGAATGGCGTTAAATCATGGTCTAACACTATTACTGCGAATGAAAAGAAATTTTCGCGTATTCCTCATTTAAAATGGGAAAATTGGCGTGGACAAATAGGCTCGTCAGGAATGTAACTTGTAAAAATCGCTTTACGGTTTAATTTTGATTTATATGAAGAGTATTGGCATGAAAGTATTACATATTGTTAAAACATCTGATGGCGCTTTTTGGGCGGTTCGCCAAGTCGCTGAATTGCTAAAAAAGGGTGTAGAAGTTCATGTTGCATTACCAAAAGACTCAGGGGCAGCCATTCAAGCGTGGCAAAAAACGGGAGCGACCTTACATTATGTTGATTGTAGTTTACCTATGCGCGCACCGTGGATAATGTGGCGTCTTTCAAAAAAGATTCAATATTTGATTGAAGAGATTAATCCTGATTTGATACATAGCCATAGCGTAACCACAACCATCATGCTGCGTCTGGCTCTAGGAAGACGTTATGATATTCCTCGAGTGTTTCAAGTCCCAGGTCCATTACATCTGGAAAAACGTAATACACGCTTATTTGAAATATTAACCGCTGGAAAATACGATTATTGGATTGCCAGTAGCCAATATACTTATCAGCTTTATCTATGTGCAGGAATTCCGTCTGCAAAGCTTTTTTTAAGTTATTATAGTACGGAATTATCTCATTTCAATCATCAAAGAACAGGTTATCTTCGTAAAAAGCTGAATATTCCAGCTCATGCTTTTGTGGTGGGGAATATTAATTTAATTTATCCACCTAAGAAATATTTAGGGCATAAAGTGGGGTTAAAATGTCACGAAGATGTGATTGAAGCGCTTAGCA
>CAYUMZ010000411.1:0-1545 GCA_964446105.1 uncultured Gammaproteobacteria bacterium
TTCTACACCTAATGTAGCGGCTAATTGTCGAGTGACCTCAGTTTTTCCTACACCGGTAGGTCCTGCAAATAAGAATGATCCTACTGGTTTTTGAGGTTCACGTAATCCTGATCGTGATAATTTAATTGCAGTGGCCAATGCTTCAATTGCAGTATCTTGTCCAAATACCAACATTTTTAGATCGCGATCTAAATTTTGTAATATTTCTTTGTCTGTGGCAGTCACATTACGTGATGGAATTCTAGCCATTTTAGCTACCATTTCTTCTATTTCACGTTTTCCGATAGTACGTTTTCGTTTATTGACAGGTTGCAGACGTTGGAAAGCCCCAGCTTCATCAACCACATCAATGGCTTTATCAGGTAAGTGACGTTCATTAATATAGCGAGAAGATAATTCAGCGGCAGCAAGAAGCGATTCTTTAGTATATTTTACACCATGATAACTTTCGAATCGTGTTTTAAGCCCTTGTAATATTTGATAGGTTTCATCAACACTCGGTTCTGTAATATCAATTTTTTGAAATCGTCGAGTAAGTGCACGATCTTTTTCAAAGATGGTTCGATATTCTTGGAATGTTGTTGATCCCATGCATCGTAATTCGCCACTGCTCAGTAAAGGTTTTAATAAATTTGAAGCATCCATGGTACCACCTGATGCCGCACCAGCTCCAATAATAGTGTGTATTTCATCAATAAATACAATCACACCTGGAATTGATTTTAATTCTTTTAATACAGATTTAAATCGTTTTTCAAAATCACCTCGATATTTTGTTCCAGCGAGTAAAACACCTAAGTCGAGTGAATAGATGACAGCATTAAGCATAGGTTCTGGCACTTTTTTATTCACGATGCGAGATGCAAGTCCTTCCGCGATAGCTGTTTTTCCAACGCCTGCTTCTCCGACAAATAATGGGTTATTTTTACGACGTCTGCAAAGTACTTGTATAGTTCTGTCGATTTCTTCTTGTCGACCAATGAGTGGATCGATTTTGCCTAGTAATGCTTGATCATTAAGATTGACTGTGTATTTTTCCAACAAACTTTCTTGGAAGTTTTGGTCGCCACCCATTCCCATATCGACAGAATGTTCGAGGTGTGTAGCTCCACCCATGTGTTGTATTTTTGATATTCCGTGTGAAATGTAATTTATTACATCAAGTCGGCTGACTTTTTCTTGTGATAGGAAATAAACAGCTTGGCTTTCTTGTTCACCGAATATTGCTGCAAGTACATTCGCACCTGAGACTTCTGATTGTCCAGACGATTGAACTTGGAATATTGCTCGTTGTAACACTCGTTGAAATCCAAGTGTGGGCTGTATATCTTTGTCATTACCTGGCGGTAATAGTGGCGTTGTTTCGTCAATAAATATTCCAACGCCTGCTCTTAATCTTTCTATGTTTGCGTTGCATGCCACAAGCACTTCGAGTGCTTCAGGATTATCGAGAAGCTCATAAAATAAATGTTCGACCGTCATGAATTCATGTCTTTTTGCACGCGCACGTGAAAAAGCTGAATTCAGTGTCACTTCTAAAGCTTT
>CAYUMZ010000412.1:0-1535 GCA_964446105.1 uncultured Gammaproteobacteria bacterium
ATTTTTGACATAAGAAAATTGTTTATCAGAAATGGTTGTTGTAGTGATTTTACAGCCATAGTGCTGTGCCGCATAAATGGCAAATCCACCCCAGTCGCTTCCTATTTCAAGTAAATGATCGCTTGGTTTCAGTTCGAGTTGAGTACAAATTGCTTTTAGTTTGAGTTCAGATGCCTCTTCTAAGCTAATGTTGTTAGGTTCGTACAGTGCACAAGAATACATCATGGATTTATCAAGAAATAAATTAAAAAAGTCGTTGCCAAGGTCATAGTGGGCCAGGATATTTTCTTTAGCGCGCTTAATATTATTCTTGAATATTTTGAGAAATCCACTATAAATAAAATTGACTACCCTTGATAAAGGGCTCTCAATCGTATTAAATAGATTAGGATTCTTGATGAAAATCTCAATGAGTTTAGGTAGAATATTCGTATCCCAGTCTCCGTCGATGAAGCTTTTACCTGCACCAACTGAGCCACCGAAAACGATCTTAGAATAGGCGGAAGGACGTCGAATATTAATAATGACCACATCGTCTGGGCTTTCCATCCGACCAGTAAAAGTGAAGGTTTCGTCTCTGTCGTTAATGACAATTTTTCCATGTTCTATTTTCTCAAGTAATTTAAGAATAATTTTTTTAGACAAACGTGTTGAATCTAAAAATGTCATGATGTTACCTCTTACCAAATTTAGGATGTGGATGAAAGGGAATTCCTTTAAGCCAAAGTTTAAAGGCTTGCCAATAAATCGCTGAAATGACTTTATACGTCATTAAAGGGTAATGTCGTAATATCGTTTGGGGTGTTTGACTGGTATTGGCATGAAGTGTCAGTGTGGCATCAAAGTGTTTTTGCATATTAGCGTGATTCTCCATATGTACAATGATCTTATTATCAGATAGATCCATTTTAAAATCATATGAGTAATTCATGCCTAAAAAAGGTGATACATGAAGTTCTTTTTGAAAATGATATTCATATAGTGTGGGTTTTAATTTTTTAGGATTATCCAGTACATAATGATGCCGTTCGCCCCAAGGCGTATTTGTTACTTCCGCAATCAGGTAATCCAGGTCCTTTCCATTGTCATTAAAAATAAAATAGAGGCTGATCGGATTGAAACAATAACCGAAGCAGCTGAGTTGTGTCAGAAGATAAATTTTACCCGTTGGGTAAGTACCCGTTTTATCTTTAAGAAGCTCTCTTGCGCATTGGTCGAGCGGAGTTTTGTTATCTAATAGATAGTTTTTTCGATAAAACGAATAATGATTAAATTTATTAATTGAAATCGAAGAGATATCTTGGAAAGTTTCGGTTATTTTGTTTAAGTCAAAACAAAACATGAACACATCATAATAAAATTGATGGCGTTTTGGTAAAAAACGTCGGTGTCGAACTTTGCCTGTGTAAATCAGATGATCAATCATTGTTAACACCTAATAATTGGCAAGCGTGCAGCGCGCTATTCACACCATCTTCATGAAAACCATATCCCCAGTAACTACCCACATAGTATATATGGTTTATGCCATTTAT
>CAYUMZ010000413.1:0-1523 GCA_964446105.1 uncultured Gammaproteobacteria bacterium
ATAGATGTGGCTACAATTTGCAATAATATAGCCACAATAATTCAGGGGTAAAAATGCATACATCAGTTAAAAATCTTCGAGATCACTTGAGTGATTATCTTCGTCACGTGAGAAATGGTGAGGAAGTGATTATTACATCACACATGAAGCCTGTCGCAAAAATTACGCCGATTGAAGATGAGGCTGTTAATGCGCCTTCTCCAGAGCAGCTTATTGTTGATATTACCAAGCTGCACGGCAAGCTTTCAGGAGTGAAGCTCAAGACTTCCATGCGTCAAACGGTTATTAAAGCTCGTAATGAGGAGCGTAGTTAGGTGAGGTACTATCTTGACACTAGTGTTGTAGCATCACTTTATATCCCAGAAAAGCACACAAAATCAATCACAGATTTTATTTTAGAAAATAAACAACATGCTTTTTGTATTTCTCGACTAGTTGAAACAGAGTTTTATTCTGTATTGGCGATTAAAAACCGCACGAAAGAATTAACAGGCTCAGCAGCAAAAAGTATCGCAGATTTATTCGGTTATCATTTACAAATGAATTCCTATGAATTTACCCATGTAACAGATGGTCATTTTCTCAAAGCAATTGATTTCTTGAAAAATTTCAAAACCAATTTGCGCACCTTTGATGCAATACATTTGGCTTGTTGTGCCGAAATATCAGCAACGATGGTAACAGCTGACACGGTGCTCGCTAAAGCCGCCAAAACACTTAAAGTTGCCTGTCTCGTTATCTAAACACCACAAATAATTTCATGCAATTTGATTTGCTAAATTTCAGCTACTTAACGGCTTGTTACAAGTTGCAATGAATTGTGATGATTTCCAATCTGCCACCAAAAAAAGTTCAGCGGATACGATGTTACTCATCAAAATCTCATTAAAGATTAATTTAAGAATTTAATGTTAGCCTCAAAAACTCAGATAATACGTTGAGGCAATAATATGAAACACTTATTATTATCCATATCAATTGTAGTTTTTTGTGGCATAGTCAATAATGCTTCAGCCACGAACCACGGCGGTTATCCGGCCAATTATTGGTATCTACATAATCATTGCGTCAATCCGGTGATGTTTATTGTTAAAAATGAAGCTGGCCAAGTGGAGCTAGAAAAAGTTCTGCAAGGTGGTGAAGGTTATCGTCAACCTATGGACCGTCCGCATACCATGTTTGAAACAGAATATAAAATGAAATATGAAACATTTTTGGTAGATAATAAAAACAATTTAATGCCGATAGACAATTTGTATTCTCAATCTTGGGACGGTTCCGAAGGTACAATACAAATCAATGCTCCGTATTTCTATTATAATAAATCCCTAGATCATACGGGCTGTATGCCATAGATAAACTATCAAGGAATAAAAAAATACTCGTATTCAAAGATGAGATGTTTGTCCTAAATGACTTTTCACATTGACTTTAGTGATACAGTACGCGTTTAATATAACGACAGTAACTTTGAGTTTAACCATCATAAACATAAAAAAGGATGAGCTTCTTGACAGTCGATT
>CAYUMZ010000414.1:0-1521 GCA_964446105.1 uncultured Gammaproteobacteria bacterium
CCATGATAAACGCAAGTTTTCAACAACCTGACGGCAAGTACGATTACGAATTTCAGCAGCTTCTTGCGCTAAATAAGCGGTCTCACGTTGACGAGCAACATCAGCACCACCATTAAATAAATTGTAATGCAATTCACCCATCAAGCTTACAGATTTATCTGGTCCTGCTACGCCATCAACGTTGTGATTATCTTGCGCTGATGCAACGATATCCAGCACTGGGAATGCAGTTCGGTGAGTCACATTATGTTGTGCGCGGGCTTCTTCTACATCAACTACCGCACTACGCATTTTTGGATGATAACGCAACGCAATAGTGGCAGCTTCATCTAATGAACTTGGAATTAACGGTCTGCCGGGTGTTGTAGGCATTGATAATTGAGTCGGATGCAAACCAGTTACTCTAAAAAAAGCCGCTTCAGAGTTCGCTAAATCATTTTCTACAGCCAGTAAATTCGCTTTAGCCAGCGCTAAACGTCCGTTCACTTCATGAATATCCGCTTCACGACCTACACCCGATTTTCCTCGTTGTGAAATCATGGAATGATAGCCTTCATGTGCACGTAGATTACGACGAGCAACTTGCACAAGTTCTCGATCACGAAGAACATTAATATAAGCTTGGGTAGCTAAAAGGGCTTGATCTTCAGCAGCGGCACATACCAAATAACTATCGGCATCCGTTTTAGCTTTTGTGCGTTTCATTTCGTATACGGTATCAAAGCCGCGAAAAAGATTTTGGCGTAATTCCACACCTAATTCTTGACGCCACAAGTTTGTTTTAATATTACGACCGTTCACTCTGTTTTGTTGATTTTCAGATCTTTCTCTACCATATGCAGCATTCACATTAAGCGTTGGTAAATATCCAGCACGGGCTTCATTAACCTGTTCATTAGATGCTCGCTTAACTTTAGCAGAAATTTGAATATCAGGACTGGTAGAAACCGTTTCCTGTACAATTTCTCGGAGGCTCGACGCGTGTATACTCAATGAAAATGATGTTGCGAGAGTAAATGCAGCGGAAAGCAGTAATGCTTTTGACGAAAAACTTTTCATGCTAAAAATCCCTTTATAGTTGTGAAACTGGGGTCGATATTACACAATTCTATAGGTGAGTCAAGCATTATTAAGTAAATCAAATTGAATAAGAAATCAACCACTAGAAAACTTATAATTTCTTTTAAAAATCAACACCTTATATTTTTTCAGGCACTGCTCCACTGCCATCATTAAATTAGGTTTAGACACTCGCTTAATTAATAATTTTATGAAGACTTAATACTGTCTCTTATTGGTAAAGTTTCATACCATTCTACCAATTCATTTGCCATTAACAATGGACAACATTCTTGTGCAAAATGCATCACTTCACCTAAATCAACAAGCTCAAGATTTGGGAAATTTTCCTTGGCCCATTGAACATCCTCAATATTGGTCATTAAACCTGGAACGCCATAAAACATTAATTTTGGAACATCAGAATGCTTTAAGCGATTAGAATATTCACGAATCAAGGCA
>CAYUMZ010000415.1:0-1517 GCA_964446105.1 uncultured Gammaproteobacteria bacterium
ATGCTGATCCACAGTGACAATAAATTTATCCATTGATACGCCAAGCTTTTCAGCAACTGCCGCAATAATTCGAACATTCGCTTGATGAGGAATTACCCAATCAACATCCTCCAAACTAATATCCACTTGAGACATCACCTGTTGAATAGAATGTGAAAAATGCGCTATTGATTTTTTATACACTTCTCGACCATTCATCTGAATATACCGATTTTCGGGAGCCATCTTTTCATATCCCTGGCCGATTCCCCATGTGACTTCTAAATACTCTGCGCTACAACCATCCGATCCTAAATCGGCAGCCAAAATTCCTGGAACAGTACTGCTACTCAATACGGCAGCTCCAGCCCCATCACCAAAAAGCACACACGTTGTGCGATCATTCCAATCGGTCACTTTTGATAATGCTTCAGCTCCCACGATAAGCGCATAACGTATATCAGAACGTCCTTTCATGAGGTAATAAGCGGTCGATAATCCATACACAAACCCACTACACGCCGCTTGAATATCATAAGAAATACAATCTGTAATGCCTAAGCGCCCTTGAAGCAACGTTGACGTACTGGGCAACACTTGTTGGGGTGTATTGGAAGCAATCACTAATAAACCGATGTCATTAGGCTCGATATTCGCATTTTTGATGGCTTCCAAAGAAGCTTTATAAGCCAAATCCAACAACGTTTCATCTTCCGAAAGGATGTATCGCTGCTTGATACCCGTCCGCTGAGCTATCCATTCATCAGACGTATCGACCATCTTCTCTAAATCCGCATTGGTTAATAATTTTTTCGGTAATGCTGATCCGCTGGCTACAATCTTAACGTGGTTCATGTTCTACTCCGACAAGGAAATAGAGCTATTGTACCGAGGCTGGCTCCGATTGACTAGCAAAAAAGGAAATCTCCTCATTCTGTCCCAATAGAGAAATGGGCCACTGGGAGTTGGGTTGCGGCTACCATCAGTGCAATTTGGGCCTTCATGAGTACATCTGGCTGAACTTTAAGAAAAGAGGTCAGATCTACGTTTGGTGAGTTTTAAGTCTCTAGAAGCCATCAAACGTAGACCTGCCCCCTTGCCTTGATTGCCATGACCCCTCTCCTCTGAATTCTTGACATATCCACTCTTACTGCTTTACTTATCTTTAGCATTGATCTCAAACATGGAGGATATATGAGGTTCGTCACATTAATTTTTGTTGCCTCTATCATGCTTTTTACCAACCTCACATTTGCCCAAAATAATGTCAATATTCCGATAATTTTGTATCATAATTTTAATCCGACTGTTCCTGGCAGCATGACAATGACGCCGCAAAAATTTGAAGTAAATTTAAGACTCTTAAAAGAAAAGGGCTTTACCTTTATTCCATTAAAAGAAGCGGTGGCATATTTGCAAGGTAAGCGTGCGACGCTCCCTCAAAAACCCGTAGTCCTCACAGCGGATGATGGCTGGGAATCCGTGTATACGTATATGTATCCTGTTGTGAAGAAATTAAATATCCCAGTAACATTATT
>CAYUMZ010000416.1:0-1503 GCA_964446105.1 uncultured Gammaproteobacteria bacterium
ATTATTTGAATATCAAATTGAATTAGAGCGCGAAGAATTAGAAATGTATCCAGAGGCTGAAACAGCAGAATTAGCTTTAATTTATCAAGCGCGTGGTTTAGATAAAGATCATGCGGAAAGATTAGCAAAAGCCTTAATGGAAAATCCGACTCATGCGTTAGATACATTGGCTCGAGATGAATTAGGCATTAATCCCAATGATTTAGTCTCTCCGTGGGGCGCTGCAATTTCTTCATTTTTATCTTTCATGGTCGGTGCATTTTTGCCGATGATTCCTTATCTTTTTGATAAGTACTCTCATCATTTAATAGGGATTATTTTAATTACTTCGTTAGGATTATTTTCAATAGGATTATCGACGAGTTTATTTACGGGGCGAAATGCATGGAAGGGTGGTGTGCGGATGCTGTTGATTGGTTTGTGTGCGGGTGCTGTAACGTATTTAATTGGTCATAGTTTGAGTGTGGTGTTGTAGAAGAAGAATGACGTCAAGTCTTAATTAAGACTTGACCCCATTCTCCCATTTTCTCTCACTTCATATTAATTGTAAATCAAGTCTTAGCCTTTACCATGAGGAGTAGGACTTCTTTCTTCTTCATGAACACTTTCTTGTTTTGGCTGCTCTTTTTTCTCTTCGATTTTTTCTTTCGCCTCGACAAGTTTTTTTTCGGCTTCTTTTACTTCTTGATTGTCCTGTTGCTTGGACGCATTAGGATCTTTATTTTCTTGACTATCAAGGTCTTTATCTGAAGATGATTTAGGATGATCATCTTTCCAAT
The DNA here is from genome assembly GCA_964446105.1 of uncultured Gammaproteobacteria bacterium. GTDB lineage: Bacteria > Pseudomonadota > Gammaproteobacteria > JAIEPX01 > JAIEPX01 > JAIEPX01. The sequence goes on from CAYUMZ010000416.1 coordinate 780, forward strand.
CCTCTAAGTCATCAGAGAAATTTTTTAATGCCGTATCAGCATTCTCAACTTTCTTTTCTTCCTTACTAATAATATTGGCAACTTCTTTTAATTCTGGAGGACTGAGGTTGGGCAAAATTGCAGGTACAGTGGCTGGATTTGCAATGGCTAATGCTGCAACTGTTTCAATAAAATTTGTTTGGGTTTTATTTTCACCACCATTTAGGAAGTTTTTTACTCCGGAAAGATATTTTTGCAACATTTGAAGGTTATCACCTTGCCTAGTAAATTTACCAAGGATGCTCGAAGCCAACTCTGAGGATTTATTTTCGTGAGCATGAGTACCTTGCAGTGTATTTCTTGCAGCTCCCATACCCATTCTAGTCCAATCAGGACGACCAGGCTCTTCCGGTGTAGGTGCAGGTGCTGGTGTTGACGGTAGGGGTTTATTAGGAACTGATGGAGCAGTTGGGGGTGCTGCCGAAGATGCGGTAGAAGCAGTTGCTGCACCATCGGTCCTCGGTGTATCAAAACCAGCGCCCACTCCGCTTGGAGCTGGTTCGGGCTCTTTTGGTGGGGTTGGGGCTGGAGCAGGAGTTGGAGCAGGCGTTGGAGCAGGTGCTGAGGTATCATCAGGGGCTGTTGTAGTGGCAGCGGCAGTCGTTGAGGTCGCATCCGGACTCGGTGCGCCAGTTGCGGCTGCAGTAGCGATCGTTTCTGCAGAGGGTCTTTCAATAGCGGATTG